>JAICXI010000006.1 GCA_025980505.1 bacterium
CCTGGTGGCCGACGACGAACCCGACATGCTGCGGTTCTTGAAGAACCAGTTGGACAAGCATTACGAGGTGATCGAGGCGGTGGACGGCAATCAGGCGGTGGACAAGGCCAAACAATTCCTGCCGGACCTGGTTATCCTGGACATGATGATGCCCGAAAAGGACGGGATCCAAGCCTGCCGGGAACTGAAAGCCATGGTTTCCACCCAGGCCATTCCTGTCATTCTTCTGACGGCCAGGGCCGACGATGAAACCAAACTGTCAGCCCTCGGCGCCGGCGCCAGCGATTTCCTGACCAAGCCCTTTTCCACCACCGAACTGCATGTCCGCGTCAAGAACCTGGTGGAATCCCACCAATACCAGCTGGACCTGTCCCGCCAAAAAAGTGCACTGGAATCGGCACTTGAGCAGTTGAAAGAAACCGAGGGACAACTAGTTCAAAATGAAAAGATGGCTTCCCTCGGCCGCATGAGTGCGGGTATTATCCACGAAATCAACAATCCCTTGAATTACGCGGTCCAGGCCCTCTACCTGCTGAAAACCAAGAAGGACCGGATGCCGGAAGCCGAGAGGGAAAAATACGTTGAAATCGTTTCCGATATCGAGGACGGCGTGGGACGGGTCCAACGCATCGTCTCGGACCTGCGCACTTTTTCGCACCCTAAGTCGGGCGGCGGCACGGACCTGATCGAGCTGGATGAAGCGGTGCAAACGGCCTTGCGGTTCCTCAGCCACGACCTCAAGGAAAAGGTGCAAGTGGACGTCCAAATCCCCAAGGACCAGCGGGTCCTGGCGGACCGCAACAAATTGATCCAGGTTTTCGTGAACTTGATCCAAAATTCGGTGGATGCCATGTCCGCCAAGAAATACGAGGGGGAAGGCCCGAGCCTTTCCATCCAATGCCGGATGAAAGGCAAAAAGGTTTTATTGAGCTTGCGGGACAACGGCACGGGCATCGACAAGGCGGACATGGACAAGATCTTCGATCCCTTCTTCACCACCAAGGACGTGGGCGAGGGCATGGGACTGGGATTGAGCGTTTGTTACCGGATCTTGGCCGAACAGGACGGCGCCATTTCCGTCCAAAGTGAAAAGGGAAAATACACGGAATTTACGCTGGAAATGCCGGCCGGGGGCGGTTGAAGCCCTTGGCCCAAGGCGCGGTTGGAGGCGAGGCTTCCGACTTTTTCCGCCGACGGGAGCCGGGGAGCTTCTTGAAATCGACGGGATGAAAGGGTGGGGTGACTTATGGAAGGTTTTTACGATTACAAAAAATTCAAGGTCCTTTACGTGGATGACGAGGAGAAATCCCTCAAGTATTTCCGGGAGACTTTCGGCGACAAATTCACCATCCTGACCGCTCCCAACGCCGAGGCGGCGTTCCAGATTTTGAAGGAAAACCACGACCAGATCGCCGTCCTCATGACCGACCAGCGGATGCCGGGGGAAAAGGGCGTCCAGCTCCTGGAAAAGGCCCGGCAATTGAATCCCCGCATCCTCCGTATCCTGGTGACGGCTTATTCGGACCTGGAAACGGCCATTGATTCGGTCAATACGGGCGCCATTTACAAATACGTGACCAAGCCGTGGGACATCCCCCAGTTGGAAGTGACGCTGAAGCGGGGCATCGAGTTTTTCATCGTCCAGAAGGACCGGGACCAGCTTTTGCGCGAGAAAATATCGACCCTTTACAACGTCATGTTGACCGACCGGGTTTTGAGCCTGGGAATCCTGGCCACGGGACTGAGCCACCACATCCGCAACTCCATGGTGGCGGTGAAGACCTTCCTGGACCTGGCGCCCAAGAAGCTGGAAGAGGAAAACCTCGACCTGGAGCAGCTGCGCAACCCGGATTTCTGGAAGGAATATTACAAGAAGGTCCAAAACCAGATGGATAAGGTGGCCGGGCTCTTGAGCGGGCTCTGGGAATCCACCGAACGGCCGGCTTTTGAATTCCCCGACAAGATCCACCTGCGGGAGGTCGTGGGGGAAGTGGTGGGAGGATTGAAGGCCGAATTGGAGAAAAAGGGCGTGTCGGTGGAAAACCAAGTCCCCGCCTCCCTGCCCGAACTCAAGGTGGACCGGAAAAAATTCCAACGGCTTTTCGAAATGTTGTTAAAGGAGGAGGCGGCCGCCCTTCCCCAGGGCAGCCGGATCAAGTTCACGGCCCAAGCCGTCGGACCCAAGGAGGGCCCGTTGGAAATCCAGGTGGAACTGGAGGACAACGGTCCGGTCCTGTCGCGGGACGCCCTGCGATCCATTTTCGACCCCTTTTTCGTGCGCAGCGGCAACCCCCAGGAATTCGGCATCTACCTGATGACTTGTTTCTTCATCGTCTACCACCACGGCGGCAGGATCTCAGCACGCCGGGAGGAAGGCCGCGGTAACATCTTCACCCTGGTCTTCCCGCTGGAGCCGACGCTGAAACCGCCTTCCGCCGAGGAACGGGATTTCGTCAGCAAGATCCTCCTGAACGAAACCATGTGGGAAAAGCTGATGGCGGGCAACTGACGGAGTCCCCTTCAAGCCGCCGCGGGTCCTTTTTCCAAAGTCATCGCCCAATAACCGCCGGTGGAGGCATTGGGCGTCGCTTCCACCGGCGTGACCCTTTGAGGATGAGGTAACGGCGCCTCAGAGGGACTGGACCTTTTCGTGGATGATCTTGTCCAGCGCCTCCTGGAGGGGCGGGTTTTTTTCCTCCATCAAGGACCCGATGAAATGCCAGGCTTCCGGGTCGCTGATTTTGGAGATGGCCAGGATGGCTTCCAGCCTTACGGGCAGGGGGAAGTTCTTCCCCCAAAGAAGGGGCTTTTTCCTCGCGATATCCTGCAGGAAGGGTAGGGCCTCGGGCTGGGCCAGGTCACCCAGGGACCCGCAAACGGCGGTCAGGAAAGCGTCGTTGTGGGGGTACCGGCTGGAGCGGATTTTGGCCGCCTTCAAGAGAACCTTCAAGCCCGGAGTAAAACGGATTTTTCCGATGATGCGGGCCGCCAGGGCGGCGATCTCTTCCGAATCGTCGAACAAGGCAAGCCTCAAGGCGGGGCCTCCCACCGGATCCCCCACTTCCTCGATCACCCCCAACAAGTTCATCTTGAATTCGCGGCTCCCCTTGGACAGCCAGGCGGAAATCTGCAAGGAGAGCCCCGCGTCCAAACCGCAAACCCTCAGCATCGGGATTAAGCTCTCAACCTCCGCCTCATCCTGCGTGGACGCCAGTTTCTCGGCCAGGGCGGACCGGACCGGCTCCTTGAGCTCGGCGGCCACCTGAAGGTGCTCGGCCTTTTGGGTGGCGGGCGCCATGAGGAAATCGTCCAGCAGGAGCGGGGCGGCCATCTCGCCCAACAGCGGGAAATGGTTCAGCTGGCCCGCCCGATGGGCGCAATGCACGAACCGCCGGATCAGCTCCGGCGTGGAACACTCAAAAAGCCAGCGCCGCGCGATGCCGGAGCGCCCGGGGAAACCGGCCGTGTCCTCGTCGGCGTGGAAATGCATGGTGGATAAAAGGGTCAGGACCGGCCGTTCCTTTCCGCAGGAAAGGGCGGACTCCATCAGGTCCCAGGCCAGGAGCAAGGCGGACTGGTAAGGGGCGGGCAGGGTTTCACGGGCCAGGAGGGCGTTCAAGCCGTCCAGGACCTTTTCCAAAAGTGAAGGGTTGCCCACCCAGGGCCGGGCATCCATCAAGTGGGTGAGCGCGATCTGTTTCTCCAGCGTGTCGCCGCTCAAGCCCTCGGCCAGGCGGCCGACGGCCTTTTCCACCAAGTCATGCTGGCCGTTGGACCCCCAATGGGCCAGGCACTCGGCCACCAGGCCTTCCGTGGCGGGGTCGAAGAGCACCGCGGTCCAATTATTCCTCAAGGACACTTCCAAGAGCGGGAACATGGCCGCGACAGTGCGCCCCTCCAACAACTCGCCCGGAGGGGTCCGGAACCACTGGTAGATGCCGGCGTATTCGGGCGAGACTTTTTCCATGCGGTCCAAGAGCCGGTCAAACAGCCTTTCAAAGGATTGGGCCAGGGCTGCCGTTTGGGGCGAGGATTCCAACGACTTTTTCTGGAGCTGGGCATGCTGCCAGGCCTCGGCCACGAAGATCAACAGGGCTTCATTGGTTTTCCCGGCGGTTTCCAACCCGGAGGAGGCGGGAAAGGCGGCGGCGGGTATATGTTCGTCCGCCATCAGCTCGTGGATCAAAAGGGGGGGCTCGCCTTCCGACGGCCTTCCCGCCAAAGTGGGCGCCGGTTCGACGGCGCCGGAAGCCGTGGGCCGGAGGGCCTGTTCTCCCGGGGAAGGCGCCGCGGAGGTCCGGGCCTGCCCCCGGCCGGGCTTGGGAGTCGTCCAGACGACGGAGTCGGCCGGGCCCAGAAGGCGGATATGGGAATCGCCTTCAAGGGGGGCCGGGGCGGAATCCGGGACCGGTAGGGCTATGCGCTTGAGCCACTGGGCCAGTTCCACGGCCGTCAGCCCTTTCTGGATCTCCACGCCCGGAATATTTTTATCCTGGAAAATTTTTAAGAGGTCGCCGAGGTCGGGGAAGTCCGCGTCGTTCAGGCAAAGGCTCCCGCCTTTCAAGTGCAGGACCAGGGGCGCCGCCGCCATCAAGAGGCGCTGGAAATCCTTATGGATTTTTTGGATGGCTTGAATGACGAAAGGGCTGTCGGTGGAATAAAACGAAACGTAGCTTAAGGCCGCACGAAAGTCCCGGGCCATTTGCGGCAATAACGATATTTGAGATTCGGGGATGGGAACCACTTGAACTTGAGCCATGTTCTCCTCCAAAAATAAGATGGTTTTTGGGATTCGAACCGTATTTCAAGCGGTGAGTGGGCGGGGGAGACTTGACCCGTTAGGTTGTTCGTCTCTTAATCTTCAATTTCAAAATAACATTGGGACAAAAGGCGAAACACCCAAAAGAACTAAAAAAAGGGAACCTCGTTTTCCTGTTGGCCCGGCTTTACGAGGAAAGTCGGCGGGGCGAATTCGCGCTTGGGACAAGAGGCTTCCACTTCCGCCTCCCAGAAGGGGAAGGGAACGGGTGGTCGGACGGTCCGTAAGCGACGGGTAAAAGGAAAACCTTGCAAGACCCACCAGGGGTTGAGCCGGGTCGTGAATTTAACCCTAAAATAGGATAAAAGAGCCGTTTTCCATTTTTCATGGCTTGAAACCGCTTGATTCGCGCTGTTAAAGATAGGAAAATCAAGGGGAAGTCAGGTCACCTTATTTTCTTTTTGATCCGAAGGAGAAACACGATGTTCCAACGCAAACTGGTCTTGGCTTTTACCCTTGTAGCCGCCGGCACCCTGGCTTACGGTTGCGGTAGCAACAAGCGCATTGAGAGTACCGAAGTCCCCAAGCAGGCCCCCCCCGCCGAACAGACGAAAATGACGGCCAACGGCCACTATACGGTGGAAGCCCATGACACCCTCTGGGGCATCGCGGGCAAATCGGACATCTATAGCGATAATTTCCAATGGCCCCTCATTTTCAAGGCCAACCGGGACCAGATCAAGGACCCGGACTTGATCTATCCGAAACAGGATTTCTCCATCGACAAGAACGCCACGTCGGAGGAAGCGTCCCACGCCCGCGACTTGGCCATGAAGACCCCGAAATACGTGCCGCACAGCAAGCCGAGGGAAACCCTTCCTTTGGATTACTTTTGATTGAGGTTCCACGAAAAGCCCGTTCCCGATTGGGGGCGGGCTTTTTTTGTTTCAGGCCATTCCTTGTGGAGGAGATGAGGTTATGAAAGCCATTCTTGCCAAAGAGTTCGGCGGGCCGGAAGTCATGAAACTGGAGGAAGTGGAGGATTTGATACCGGGCCGGCACCAAGTCCTGGTCCGGGTGGAAGCGGCGGGGGTCAACCCGGTGGATGTCTATATCCTTTCCGGCCAATATGCCCGTAAGCCCGCCTTGCCTTATACGCCGGGAATGGACGGCGCGGGGGTGGTGGTAGCTTTGGGGATGGGGGTCAAGGGGATCAAGAAGGACTCGCGGGTTTACGTGGAATCGGCCGTGACCGGCACCTACGCCCGTTTTTGCCTGGTGGACCAGGCCCATGTCCATCCCTTGCCCGACGCCGCCACTTTCGCCCAAGGGGCGGCCCTGGGGGTGCCTTACGCCACCGCCCATCGGGCCCTTTTTGGGAAAGCCAAGGCCCTTGCGGGTGAGACCGTCCTTGTGCACGGAGCCTCGGGGGGAGTGGGCACCGCGGCCGTCCAAATGGCCAAGGCCGCCAAGATGAAGGTCATCGGGACCGCGGGCACCGAGCAGGGGTTTCAACTGGTGAAGGAACAGGGCGCCACCCACGTGCTCAACCACAAGGACCCG
The DNA here is from genome assembly GCA_025980505.1 of bacterium. Taxonomy (GTDB): domain Bacteria; phylum Oederibacteriota; class Muellerivitia; order Muellerivitales; family Muellerivitaceae; genus JAICXI01. The sequence goes on from JAICXI010000006.1 coordinate 6,323, forward strand.
GCTTACCTGGAGGAACTGATGAGGCTCACCGAGGGCCGCGGGGTGGACGTCATCCTCGAAATGGCCGCCCACGTGAACCTGGGAAAGGACCTGACCTTGCTGGCGCCCCGGGGCCGGGTGGTGGTGATCGGTTCCCGTGGGCCGGTGGAAATCAATCCCCGCGACGCCATGGGCCGAGAGGCCGCCATCCTGGGCATGACCCTTTTCAACGTCGGCCCCAAGGAAAGGGCGGCCATTCATAAGGACCTGATCCAGGGCTTGAAAAATAAGGGCCTGAAGCCCGTCATCGGGAAGGAACTGCCCCTGGACCAGGCCGCCGAGGCTTTCCGGCTGGTCCTTCAGCCGGGCGCCTTCGGCAAGATCGTGCTGGTTCCCTAGCAGGATGCTGAAAAAGTCCGCCTTCGGCGGGACTTTTTCGAAAACCTCCAATGGAACCCCAAAATTCAAAGGCGTTCATAGGGAACTACCCTATGTACCCTCAAAACCGAGGCCTGCGGAATTTGGGGGTGGCAGGCTGCTTGGTAGCTCTATTTTTGTTTTTCAGCAGTCTGCTAGGACAATCCCAAGCGGCGCCTTCGGGCACCCCCTCCAAGGATGATCGTTATGGAAGAAAGCTTTAAGGAACAATTGCAACGGCAGGCGCTGGAAGCCACGGTGAAAACCATCCAGCAAAAGATCGCGGGCCTGTCCTGCCCCCTCCACCATCAAAGCCCCCAACTGAAATTCTCCGAGGACTCGGGGCCGGGCCGGCAAAAAATGTCCTTCGACTGTTGTTGCGACACCTTGAGCCGCCTGTTGCAGGAAGCCTTGAAACAGTAAGGAAGTCCCCCCGCTCATTTCTCCATCTGGGTGCCCCAGCCGTCGCAATAGCCGCCGAAGGGTTTAACCAGGCGGTTCAACCGCCGTTTCACGGATTGGATGGCTCCCCAAGCCGGCGGCATCTCAAGGATGGACAGGCAAAGCCAGCGCCGGCCCGAGGAATCGGCCAGGAGCTCCACATGGAAACCGGCTTTCCGGAGGCGGGCCCGGGCTTTCCCGGCCCCGGTCTTGGTTTTGAAATAAACATAAAACTCGATGGCGTGGGGCTTCCTCATATTGGAACCCCGCTTTTGGAGAAGCCTCAGCAAGCGCCGGTCAAGATCCATGGAAAATCCTATTTTGATTCCGGCATCGTTATCACCGCGGCGCCCTGCAACTTCCCGGCCCGCAGGTCGGCCAGGGCCTCGTTGGCTTTTTCCAAGGGATAGGCCCTCACCTCGCTTCGGATCGGGATTTGGGGGGCCAGCTTCAGGAACTCCTCCCCGTCCTTCCGGGTCAGGTTGGCCACGGACTTCACGGTCCGTTCGCCCCAAAGAATGGAATAGGGGAAGGAAGGGATATCGCTCATATGGATGCCGGCGCAAACCACGGTGCCGCCCTTGGCCACGGCCCGCAAGGCCGCGGGGACCAGGTCGCCGGCCGGGGCGAAGATAAGGGCGGCATCCAGCGGGTTGGGCGGCGCTTCCCCCGGGGAACCGGCCCAAGCGGCGCCCAGGCTCTTCGCGAAGGCCCGGCTTTCCTCGTCGTCCGGGCGCGTGAAGGCGTAAACCTCCTTGCCCTGGCGCCGGGCCACCTGGATCAAGAGGTGGGCCGCCGCGCCGAAACCGTAAAAACCCAGACGCTTGCCCGGCCCGGCCATCTTGTAGGCGCGCCAGCCGATCACTCCCGCGCAAAGCAGGGGCGCGGCTTGGAGGTCGGGGTAATCCGGGGGTAGGGGAAAGGCGAAGCGTTCGTCCGCCAGGCAATACTCGGCGAAACCGCCGTTGACCTGGTAACCGGTATAGAGGGCCTTATCACAGAGGTTTTCACGCCCGCTCCGGCAGTAGCCGCAGGTGCCGCAGGAGCCGCCCAACCAGGGGACGCCGATGCGGTCGCCCGCTTGAAAAGCCTTGGCGCCGGGTCCCAGGCTGTCCACCCTGCCCACCACCTGGTGACCCGGCACCAGGGGGAGCTTGGGTTCCTTGAGCTCGCCGTCCACCACGTGCAGGTCCGTGCGGCAAACCCCGCAGGCATGCACCTTCACCCGCACCTGGCCCTTGCCCGGTTTGGGTTTTTCGACCTCGGAAAGCCGGAGGGGCCTTCCCGGTCCGGTTAAGACCATGGCATTCATGGGGAATTTTCCCCGATCCAGGCTGTTTCCCCGGCAATGGGCCGGTGGCTGAACCCCTGGAAATAATGGAGGCACTTGTCCCGCCAAAGGGCGGCTTCCTTGACCTGTTGTTCCAGTTTGCCTTCCACCACCTGCCAGCGGTCCCCGTCCACCAGGCCCCGGAGGGACTCCCATTGTTGTTTCATTTCCCGGGTTTCCAGCGCCCCCCTGCCGTAACGCAGGCACAGTTCTTCCCAAAAGGTCCGGCCCGATTTCATGCGGTAACCCCAGGACACGTGGTGGAACCACAGCAGGTATTCTTCAGGACAAGGTTTCAGGTTGTTCCACCGGCCGGGAAGGGGCGGGTGGTACTGGTCGACCGCGTCGCTTCCATGGCGGGTGCGGTCGAACCCCAGGCCCTTTTCATCGGCGCGATTGTAGTAAGCCGCGGACCAATCCAACCGACGGGGGTCCACCATGCCGGGGTCGGGCGCGTAGTGCAGGTCCTTCTCAAAAACCCCGTTCAAGCCCAGCGGCGTGGTGTAGTCCACGTAGGTTTCCCGCGATCCCATCATCATGGACAGGATCTTGGAAACCGCCTGCGGGCTGTCGCTCCAGGTGAGCCGCGCCCATTCCTCCGCGACGGCTTGGGCGCTTAAGGAAGGGTCCCAGGCCAGGCGGCCGAAGGCGTACCAGTTGGCCTGGGCGAAAGGATGGCCGCACCAATCGCGGTCGTCGCCCGTGTTGGCCACGCCCGCGATGGCCGAATCCGGGTGGCCCTCGAGGGAGCCGTCCAGGACCCGCGCCACGGTGGACCCGGGCCCCTTTTCAAATGTGTCGGAGTCGAGGAATTCCTTCCAGAGCGGCCCCAGGTAGACCAAGTGGGTGGAGTGGCCCAGGCATTCCTGCGTCACCTGCAGCTCGGCCGCCAGCTGGGTGTGGGGCATGGCGCCGAAGAGGGGATGGAAGGGCTCCCGGGGTTGGAAATCCAGCGGACCGTTCTTGACCTGGACGAACACGTTGGCGTCGAACTTCCCGTCCAGGGGTTTGAATTCCTTATAGGCCCGCTTGATGCGGTCGGCGTCCACGGCGTCGTCGTATACGAAGGCGCGCCACATCACCACTCCCCCGTGGGGGGCCAGGGCCCGGGCCAGGCAGTCGGCGCCCTGGGCGTGGGTGCGGCCGTAATCCTGGGGGCCGGGCTGGCCTTCGCTTCCGGCCTTGACCAGGAAGCCGCCGAAGTCGGGGATGAGGCGGTAGATTTCGTCCGCCTTCTCCTTCCACCATTTCTCCACGGCGGGGTCCAGGGGATCGGCCGTGGGAAGGCCGCCGATAACCTTGGGCGCGCCCGTATTGGCCGAAAGGTAGACACGGACGCCGTAGGGCCGCAGGGCGCCGGCCAGGGCCGCGGCTTTCTCGAGGTAAGGCCCTGTCAGGACGCGGGGGTCGGCATTGACGTTATTGAGGACAGCTCCGTTGATGCCGATGGAAGCGCAGGCCCTGGCGTAATCGAGGATGCGGGGGTCCACCCGGCCCGGCAATGGGTTCCATTTCCAGAGGGATTTCCCCGCATAGCCGCGCTCGATGGTGCCGTCCAGGTTGTCCCAATGGTCGAGCAGGCGCCTTTGGATGCGGGGCTTTTCGGCGATCTGGAGGCTGTCCAGGGATTGGCGGGCGCCCAAAAGCCGCAGCAAATGAAAGGACCCGTAAAGGCAGCCCAGGGGGCTGAGGGAGGCCACCACGGTCGCCCGGTGGCCTTGGAAGGGGAGCGTGCGGAGGAGGTAGCCGTCCTTTCCCAGTTGGGAAAGCTCCTTGTCCCACTTCAACCCGGCTACGAGGGGTGAAGTTCCGGGCGTGCCCACGAGCAGCGAACCTTCCAGGACCTTTTCGGACACCCGCGGGGAAATACCCAGCATTCCTTTCAAGCCCCGCTGAAGCTCCTCGAGGAGGATTCGTTCGGTGGGGGACCGGCCCTGCACCACCAAGGACGAAAGGGACCGGCTGTAGGCGTCCCGGAGGGTCTCGTCCCGGACCGGTTCATAGCGAAGCCAGAGCCGGTAACCGTCTTCGGCGCGGGCCGGGAAGGCCGTCCCCCAACCCAGCAGGCACAAGGCCAGGAGGGCCCGACGGAAGGAAAGGCCGAGGGTTTTGGGGGAAGCCGGGGGTTTCATGGATTTATTGTAGGGCTTTCGGGGGAAGGGAACCATGTGCTTGTCGGGAGCGCGGCCCCGTGGGAGGGGGAAAGCTCGGGACCCGGTGGTCCCGCGCCGACTTGGGTGGTTTAACTCAAGTTCGCGTGGATGGGTTTCATCCAGGCGTCTTCCAGGTATTTCAGCAAGGAAGCCAGGTGGGACAGGTCCTGCGGTTTCAAGAGATAGTGGCTTGCCCGGAAGCGGAAGGCCCTTTCGCGGTCGGACTCCTGGTTGGAGCTGGTCAAGATCAACACGGGGATCTGTTGGAAGCGCGGGTCCCTCTTGATCTCCTCCAGGACTTCCATGCCGTTCTTCTTGGGGAGGTTCAGGTCCAGGAGAATCAGGTCGGGTTTACGGGTGAAGGCGTAAAAGCCATCCTGGCGGAGGTAAGCCACGGCGTCTTCCCCGTTGCGGGCGACCCCCAGGTGGATGGAAAACTGGGAGAGCTTGAAAATTTCCTTGAGGAGGGTCACGTCCCCCGGGTTGTCCTCCACCAGGAGGATTTCAATGGGCCGCGCTTGATTTACTTTCATTTCCATGGTCACCTCGATTGGACGAAAACGAATCTCCAGGAAAGTGAAGCCATGTGGATGGAGGAGTTGGAACTTCCCGAATAACGGAGGAGTTCATAATACTCTTCCACTTTTTTTTGGGGAATTATATACTTTACTTCCTTGAGGAAGTTAAGTATCATAAGGCTGTAGTCAAATACAGCTTCGGGAGGTAGTTATGAAAACGAAACAGATGACAGCGAATGAGTTGGTGGCTTTTCGCCAGAAGGAACAAGATGAAAGGGCGAAAGTTATATGCCAAAAGCTCGGTGTTTATCAGGGTTTATTCGCTTTAAGAACCACGGCGGAATTACGGAAAGATGTGGAGCGTATCTGCAATCTCCACCCGAAAGTTAAAGACGAATTAATGATGTTGATTCCGATGATTCAAAATCGCACAGCGGTCAACGTCATTGTCGCCCAAATTAACGAACCGAGCAAACCAGTGGTTCATTTGCAAGAAAGCGACTTTACCGAATATGCCAAAAAGTTAGGCGTTTGGGAAAGCCTCTTGGAAAAAGCGGTTGATAACCGTGCGGATGAAGTTGAAGTGACGGTGGTTTCATGAAGCCGAAACTCACCGTATCCACGTTTGAACTGTTCTCGCTGATTCCCGATGCGGAATCGGCGAGGCAGTATATCGAAAAGAGGCGTTGGGCAAACGGGGTTGACTGCCCCGTTTGTGCCCAAGGCTGGTATGACCGAATCACCGTTAAGCCAAATGGCTTTTACCGCTGTAACGCTTGCGACCTTACTTTCACTGTGAGGACGGGAACCATTTTTGAGCGTTCCCACATACCGCTTCACAAATGGCTTTACGCCATGTATTTGCTGGTTACGGCCCGTAAGGGTATATCCAGCCTCCAATTGTCCAAGGAAATAGGCGTTACGCAGAAAACCGCATGGTTCATGCTTCAACGGCTTCGTGAGGCTTGCGGGAACGATGACACCCATTTGACGGGCGTTATCGAATTGGATGAAACCTACGTTGGCGGAAAGGAAGGCAACAAACACATGAACCAAAAGCTTAACGCTGGCCGTGGGGCGGTCGGTAAAGCCCCGGTCATTGGTATGCGCCAGAGAGGCGGACGGACGAAAGCCTGGGCCGTTGACAAGGTTGATGGGGCTACCGTCTACAAGGCGATCTCCCAGAACATCGAAGCGGGGTCAACACTCTACACAGACGAACACCGAGGCTATGGCGGATTGAATGGCTTGCTTTACAAACATTCAGCCGTGAACCACAGCGCCGGGGAATATGTGAGGGGAGCCGTTTCGACTAATTCCATTGAGAGCGTGTGGGCGGTGATGAAACGTGGCGTTCAGGGCGTTTACCATCACGTTAGCCCAAAACACCTTAACCGCTACGTTGGGGAGTTTACTTTCCGCCTTAACGATGGGAACGTGAACATTCACAGCCTAGAGCGGTTAGGAAGTCTCTTGAGAGCCTCAATCGGCAAGAGGCTCACTTACGCCAATTTGGTAGGTGCAAAATGAGCGGACACGGCCCACGCTGTAGATGTTCGGTTTGTAAGTTGCAGAAAAATACTGCAATTTCAGGAATGGAAAATATGTTGAATCGGATTTTGGCCTACGGACGCTCAAAGGCCAAAACAAAGGGGAAAAAGAAGGTAAGGAAGTGAAGTATATAATTCCCTTTTTTTGGAAAGAAATATTTAAAATTTCGAAGCCTATTCCCAAAGCGTATTGAAATTTTGACACCGGGGCGGAAGAAAGTTCCGCGGCTGAAAACTTTATCCGTGGAATTGTGGATTTTGTGGACTTGTGGATAAGCCCGCGGCCGGACCCGACCCCGGTGAAGCCGGAAGAATTTCCCCACGGCGAATCGGGGGCGATGAGGGGATTTCGGGGCCCGGGGAAGGAAAGGGAAGGGCTCCTAAACTCGAAAGCCATCCAACGAGACCTCCTTAAACCAATTTTCTTCCAGGTATTTCACCAGGGCCTTGAATTGGGACAGTTCCCTCGGCTTTACAAGGTAGGAATCGGCGCGGCAATGGTAAGCCTGCCACTTGTCATCGTCCTGGTTGGAGGTGGTGAGGATCAGGACCGGGATACCGCTCAAGCGGGAACTGCGCCGGATTTCGGCCAGGACTTCGTGGCCGTTTTTCTTGGGCAGGTTCAAGTCCAGCAGGATGAAATCGGGCCGGCCTACGGACGCAAAGGGGCCTTCCCGTCTCAGATAAGCCATGGCTTGCTCCCCGTCCTGCGCCACCCCCAGGCGGGTGGGGAACTTGGAAAGCTTGAGGAGTTCGCGCATCAAGGTCACGTCCCCGGGGTTGTCCTCCACCAGGAGGATTTCAATGGGGTTCTTCACCGAGGCGGCGGCGATTTTCTCTTTCAATGCTGTCTCCTGAAGGAAAAAATTTCGGAACTATGCACTTGGTGTCAGTTCCCCATAACCCTCGCCCCTTGCGGGAGAGGGTAGGGTGAGGGGTGTAGTGAAACCCATGAAATCACCCTCACCCCGGCCCTCTCCTCTCGAGGGAGAGGGAGGTCGACGTCAAATCAACTGCAAACTGACGCCAAGTACATAGTTCCCAAAAATTTTAGGACCCGGAACGCTTCACGGGTTTTTAAGGTTGATACAGGTTGTTGTTTCAACCGAAAGGAAGAGACCGGCCGCGGCAGTGGGGGGCCTCCTCAAAGATTAGCACTTTTCACGGCGGATGCAACTTCCGGGCCCCGGGGCAGGGGTTTTTTAAAATACTGGACGGCGGTCGGCGAGGTTGCGGCAAAAATACGCCTAGACGGGTAGGAGGGCGTCATAAGCCCTGATTTTGGCGATAACTTCTTCGATCAGGTAATCCGGCGTCGAGGCGCCCGCCGTGAGGCCCACCTTGTGCTTGCCTTCGAACCACTTGGGTTCCAGCTCCTGGGCCGTTTCCACGTGATAAGTGGCGGAAGGCAGGTTCATCCTGCAGGTGTCCGCCAACTTGTGGGTGTTGGAGGAATTGCGCCCGCCGATCACGATCATCACGTCCACGTTCTTGGAGAGGGCGGCGGCGGCGGTTTGGCGGTCCTTGGTGGGCTTGCAGATGGTGTTCACCGGAACCACCTCGGCGCAGCGGGCCTTCAACAAGCCCACAAACCAGTCGAATTTTTCCATCAACAGCGTGCTTTGGCAGACCACCCCGATGCGGGCGCCCTCGGCTACTTTGGGGATATCGTCCTCGTGGTACACGATGACGGGGTTCTTCATGCGGCTGGCGATGCCCTTCACTTCCACGTGCTTGGGGTCGCCGATGATGACGATCTGCAGCCCCTGGGCTTCCAGCTTCAGGCCTTCGTTGTAGATTTTAGTGACCAGGGGGCAGGTGGTGTCCACGACTTCCAGGCCCTTTTGTTTCATCTGGCCGATCACGTTGATGTCCAGGCCGTGGGCCGTGATCACCACGCGGTTGTCCTCGACCTCCTCCAGCGAATGCACGATCCTCTTGTTCAGGGACGCCAGGCGGGCCACTTCCTGGGGATTGTGGATGAGGGAGCCGAAAATGAAGGCGCGGTCCATGGTTTCGGCCTTCTGGATGGCCTTCTTCACGCCGAAGCAGAACCCGGCGGCATTGGCGATTTGGATTTCACGCGGCATGGAAACCTCAAAAATTGAACCGCCAAGGCACTCAGACACCAAGGCGGCAAAGTAAAAACTTTTTGGAAATCGATTATAATCAATGAAGATCGACGAAACCAATAGGTTCAATCCAGGTTTTTCAAAAACCGAAAAAGTGTCGTTTGACTAGGTGTTTGGGCGGTTCAATTCTTGTTAGGATTTTAACATGCCGGTTTCCCTCTATCTTGGCCCCTACCAGCCCTTCCTCGAGGACGAACTTTCGGCCGCTTTCCGGGACTTCCGCCAATCCGACCCCTTCAGCCCCGTGACGGTCATTGTCCCCAACTTTCTCCTGGTCGGCCACCTGCGGCGTGTCCTGGCGGAAAGGACGGGGAGCCTTTTCAACCTGCAAATCCATACCCTGCGGCACTACCTGGAGGGCTTTGTCGAGGAAGCGGTTGTCCGGGAAGGCCTGCGGAACCTGCCGGATGTTTTGGCGCCCTGGATCTTGAAAGAAGTGGCCCGGCCCATCCTTTCCAAGGGTTCGGCCTTCCGTCCCGTCGTGGAAACGCCGGGGTTTTACCCTTCCTTGCGCTCCACCCTCGGCGAATTACGGGAGGGCCTTTTCACCCCGGAAGGGCTGAAGGGTTTATCCCTAAGCTACCGGAAGGCGGTGAACACCCAAAGGCTGGCGAAAAAACTTTCCGAGTTCGCCGAGGTTTCGGCGGCCTACGGGGTATGGAAAAAGAAGGGACGCTGGCTGGACCGGGAGGATTCCTATTTCAAGGCCCTGGAAGTGCCGCCTTCGCCGGAAGGGTGTCTGTGGATCTACGGATTCTACGATGCCTCGGCTTTGCAGAAAAAAGTCCTTCAACATCTGTGTTCCCCACCAAGGAACGAAGACACCCCTCACCCCGGCCCGCTACCTCAAGGGGCGGGGGCGGCGAGTGCACCTACGCCAGCTCGGAACAGCACACGAATGAACTCCGGGCGCGGGAGGGAGGGTGGAAAGCGGTCGGCGGCTTGC
>JAICXI010000358.1 GCA_025980505.1 bacterium
GCTCCCCCTCTGGAATCCCTACATCGGCTGTGGTACGCCCCATTTGGCGAATTGGGTGTCGGCGGTTTTTTATCCCCCCTTTTGGTTGTTCAACCTCACCGGCCTCGCCAATTGGTTCATGGGAATGGCGGCGGCCCACGCCGCCCTGGCATTCGCGGGATGCTTCCTCTGGCTGCGAGCCCAGAAGGCGGCCCCCCTTTGGTGCGCCCTGGGGGCCCTCTCCTTCGCCGGTTCGGCGCACTTGACCTGCTGTTGGGCCAACCTTACTTTCATCACCACCGCAGCATGGATTCCCTGGGTTTTCTGGGCAACCCTCCGGGCCCTCAACCACCCCACCTTTCCTCACTGGTCCTTGGCCGGGCTTTTCTTGGGCTTCCTGGCCTTGGCCGGTTACCCTTTTTTTCTTTTTTACACGGTCCTGTTCCTGATCCCTTGGGTCGAATCGCTGAAACCCCCGGCCGCCTCCCGCGCCGGGTTCTGGCTGACCTTGGTGGCGACGGCTCTCGCCACTTCCCTGCAATGGTTCCCTTTTTTGGATTTGCTGACCTACGCACGACACAGTCCTTGGACTCCTTATCCCTATTTCGACCGGCCCTCGGACTATCTGACCCTTTTGAAGCCCGACGCTCTCGGGGTCCCCGGCACCACCGCCTATCAAGGCCTTTTTCCCAACACGCCTTTCAACCTGTACTTTGGCCTGATCCCCCTGGCGGTCCTAACCTTGAACGGCCTTTATCTGGCCCGCTTGAAAAACCGTTTTTGGACCCTTTCGGCCCTGGTTTGGCTCCTCTGGATGGCGGGGGATCATTCCCTTTTCGGACGGCTTTTTCCGGTCGGCTGGCTTGAATGGATGGAACCCTCCAAGGCCGTCGGGCTGTTTCTTTTCAGTGCCGTCACTTCCGTCACCCTGTCGTTGCATTCCTTATTTAAGAGCGGGAGGCCGTCCGCAAACCTTACGGCCTTGGCCGCCTGCCTGCTTCTTGCCTGGTGCCTGGACCTCGGCCGGCTTCCTTTCCTTCTCTTCAAACCCATGCATGACCCTTACCCCAACGCCGCACTGATGGAAACCGCGGCGAAGGTCCAAGAGGAGGCGCGAGGCGGCCGCCTTCTCAGCCTTCACCGGCCTTCCGAATGGTCTTTCACGGGCGACGCTTCCCGGGTATTGGGCCGCACTGTTGAAAAGCAGGTGGGATTATTCCTGGCCAACTCCAACGCGGTGTGGGGCATCCGCTCTGCCGACCGGTATCTTTTCCTTCAGGTGGATGGTTCGGAGAACCTGGTGCGGTACTACAACCGGGGTTTCCCCTACCCGGACGGGCTTTTGGATTTGGCGGGGGTATCCTTGTTCCTGCTTCCCCAGGCCCTTCCTGCGCCCCATTACCAGGTCCTCGGAAAACTGGACAAGGATTTCCTGGTCTTGAACCGCAAGTTTTCCCCGGATTTGCGCTGGGTTCCGGGAAAAGCCGACTTCCCCGACCGCCCCGCCATCCTGGAGACCCTGACCCGGCCGGACGGATCCTGGGAGAATAAAGTAGACTTGGAAAAAAAGCCCGATGGTTCCCATGTCCGACTGGAACCTGTTTCAAGGGCTTTTCCCGAAAGACCGCCCACTTCCCGGGAAGCGGGCCGGGCCTCCTTTGTTTTCCCCCAAGCCAGTCCCCGGCCGGGTTACCTGGTATTCAACGAGACCTTTGCACCGGGTTGGCACGCCTGGGTGGACGGCAAGCCCTCCCCCATCCTCCGGGCCTACGGCCTCTTCATGGCCGTTCCGGTTGAAGCGGGCGGCCACCAGGTCGATTTCCGTTATGAACCCGCCTCCTTCCGCCTGGGATTGTTCCTTTCCTTTCTTGCCCTTGCTTTTTGGATGGGGGCTTTCCTCTCATGGAAAAGATGAACCCCTTCCCCGTCGGCAAAGGGAAAAGGAGAAAGGCCGCCCTTTCCCAAAAAGCCGGTCTTTTCCTTTCCCGTGGGGTTCTAGTCCTGTTTTTGGCGTCTCTCCTTTATTGGACCCTCTTTTTCCACCATCGTCTTCCGGCGGTCACCGACGCCCTGATGCACGTTTATCCGGACAAGATGGCGGATATCCGGGAATGGCGCGCGGGATTTGTCCCACTTTGGAACACCGACTGGGGTTGCGGCATGCCTCAAGCGGCGGTTTGGCAGTCCATGTGCTTTTATCCCTTGGCCTGGATCTGGGGGATCCTGGGCAACCCCGATACCCTTGTGGCCTTTTGCCTCGGGCACTCCCTTCTGGCCTTCCTGGGATGCCTCCTGTGGCTCCGGTCCCTGGGGGCGAACCTCCTGGCCTGCCGCCTGGGAGGGCTTTGCTTCTCCGGCAGCGCCTTCGCGGTGGAGTGCTGGGCTTACCCCCACCACACCTCGGCATTCACCTGGATTCCCTGGATCTTCTGGGCTTCCCACCGCCTCCTGGCAAAACCAGTCCTGGGGCGTTGGCTGCCATTAACCCTCTTCCTCGGCCTTCAAGTTTTGGCCGGATATCCCATTTTCGTTTTATACACCTGGGTCCTGTTGGTCTCGTGGTGGGTTTCACGGAACCCCTCCGGAAAATCCATTTTATCGCTGGCCGGGGCCTTCTTCGCCTCCCTCCTATTGACCTCCCTGCAGTGGCTGCCCTTCCTGGACTTGCTCACCGACGCCCACCGCGGTGGCTGGTGGACCGATTTCCCTTATTTCATGAAACCCGTGGAATACCTCACCCTCCTGGAACCGGATATCCTGGGTTCGCCGGCCTCCAACCTCTATCGTGGCACTCCGGCTAATTTCGCCTTCAACCTCTACATCGGCATCGTCCCCTTGGGCGTGCTTTTGGCCGGCTCCCTCCGTCTTTGGAAAAGGAAAAAAGATTTCCGGATATGGCCTCTTTCCGCATTTTTCCTCCTCTTGTGGATGGGCGGGGCACGTCCTTTTCC
>JAICXI010000373.1 GCA_025980505.1 bacterium
AGGTCGCTCGTCACTTGCACCGGGCGCTGGGCCGGGGACAAAAGGTGCAGGACCACGGGCACCCCGCCCACGGCGGGGCCTTGCTTCATGCCGAAGAAATCCTGGACCCGGGACCGGCCCCAGGGCGGTTTACCCGGTTCGTAATGGATCGCCAGCCTCCGGCCCGAGGGCAGGGCCACGGAGGCCGGGGCCAGGCGTTCCAGCAGGGCTTGGCCCCTCGGGAAAAGCCTGGCTTGGAGGGCCGCCACCAGGCCCGCCTGCTTCAAATCGGAAAAGCCGCGGCAACCTTGGCACATTTCCCTCAGGGTTTCCTCCAAGGTTTCCTCCGAAAGAGGGGGGACGGCCCCGTCCCTTTCGGCCGCAAAGCGGACCCGGTTGCGGAAGGACTCCAATTCCTCCGGGTCGCAATAGGCCGCTGGACCGGCGGCCAAGGCTTCCCGGTAAAGCAGTTCTTCGGCTTCGGGGCCGAAATCCCGGGGCGCAAGGGCCTTTTCATCCAGCGCCAGTTGGCCATAGAGGAGGCGCTTGGAACCTTCCACACGGCCGGCCTTGCCGTTCCACTGGCAGGTCGTTTCCTCCCGCAATTCCCCCGGGAAAAGGTCCAGGAGCCAGTCGATTTCAATGGGCGCCAGGGACCGGACCAGTGCCTGGGCCCGGGCGTTTTGCTCCAGTTCCTGGGCCTCCACCACCACGAAATACTCATGGCTCCGCGTGAGGGCGTTGTCCGGCCCCAACGCGCTGCCGCCGCCGCAAAGGACGAACTCCCTTTGGCGTCCCCCCTTCCCGCCCGTGCCGGGAGCGTGGGCGAAAGAAGCGGCTGCCGGCCGGACCTTGGCCACGCGGTCGGGAAAAGCCGCCAGGAGGCATTGGGCCATCCGGTCGTGGGTGGAAAGGCCTTGTCCCCCGGGGGGCGAAGGGCGGGAGGCGGTCCGGGCCGTCAACTCCTGGAGTTGGCCCTCCAGTTTTTGGGACTCGTAACCGGGTTTGTACTTTTGAAGTTCCTCCAGCAGGTCGGGGGATTCGGCCCGTTCCTCGTTGATCAAAACCGCCAAACGGCAGGCTTGGGACAGGATTTGGGGGTTCCTTTCCCGGGCTTCCAGGAGCATTTTCGCCAGCCGGGGCGCCAGTGGAAACCGGGCCATCCACCGGCCGGCCTCGGTCAAGCCGCCCTTTCCATCCAATGCGCCCAGCCGCGCCAGCAGGGCCAGGGACGCCTCCAGCGAGGCGGCGGAAGGTCTCATCAGCCAGGGAAAGGCTTCCAGGTCCTCCACGCCCAGCTGCTTGAGGTCCAACAGGCTCTTGGACAGATCGGACCTCAGGATTTCCGGCACGTCGAAGGCCGCCCGGTGCTCGAAGTCGTATTTGGAAAAAAGGCGGAAACAAGCCCCCTCCCGCAGCCGGCCCGCGCGTCCGGTCCTTTGGGCGGCCGAAGCCCGGCTGGAGGGGACCGTCACCAGGCGGGTGAGCCCCGACCAGGCTGAAAGCCGGGCCTGGCGTGTCAAACCCGAATCCACCACCGCGGTCACGCCCGGCACGGTGAGCGAGGTTTCAGCCACGTTGGTACAGAGGATCACGGGGTTGCCGGGAGAGGGCCTCAAGACCCGCTGTTGTTCCTCCACGGGCAGGTCGCCGTAAAGGGCCCGGACCTCGAAGGGGCCCTTCTCCAGGGCCCGCTGGCACTTCCGGATTTCCCCCAGGCCGGGGAGGAAGACCAGGGTGGTCCCCTGCGTTTTTTCCGAAGCCAGCCGGCCCAGGGCGGAACGCACCTTCGACTCCAGGGACGGTTCCTGGGGGAAGGGATGGTATTCGACGCGGACCGGGAAGACCCGGCCCTCGCTTTGGAAAACGGGGCAACCGTCCAGGTAGGCGGAAAGGGCCTGGGCGTCCAGGGTGGCGCTCATGACCAGGAGGCGCAAGTCGGGCCGGGGGCCCGACTGGAGCCGGCGCAGGAAGGCCAGGCCCAATTCCAGGGCCAGGCTGCGCTCATGGAACTCATCCAGGACCACCGCGGCCACGTTGGAAAGAGTCGGGTCGGACAAGGCCAGGGGCAGCAGCATGCCGTCGGTCATGAAGCAAAGCCGGGTGCGGGCGGAGAGGCGTTTCTCGAAACGGAAACGGTAGCCCACGCTTTGTCCGGGCTCTTCACCGCATTCCTCGGCAACGCGCAAGGCGGCCATCTTGGCGGCCAGGCGGCGGGGTTGGAGGACCCAGATTTCCTTGTCCTTGGCGAAAGGGGCGGCCAGCAGGGCCGGCGGAACACGGGTGGTTTTGCCCGCGCCGGGTTCGGCCACGACCACGGCCGAAGGATGCCTTTCCAGGGATTCCACGATCCGGGGAAGCAGGGGATCGACGGGCAAGGGCGTTGAGAAGGGTTGGACCATGGGGCCATTTTTCCATCCGGGGCCCAGGAGTCAAGCTGTAAGGTTGAATTTTAAGGCCGGTGAAGGAAAAGAGGTCCGGAAGACCCTTCCTCACGGAGGGCCGGGTTTCAGCCGCCGTTTTGGACGATCAGTTTTCCCACCCGCAGGACCTCGCCGCCCTTCTGGATCACGTAGAAGTAGACCCCGGAGGAAACCGGCGCGCCGTTCTGGTTGCGGCCGTCCCAAGTGGTCAAGGCGCCGGCCGATTCCAGCTGTCTTACCCATTCCCCCGAGACGGTGTAGAAAGCCACCGTGGCCCCGTCCGGCAGGCAGGAAATCTTCAAGACGCCGTTCACGGCCCTGGCCGGTTGGAAGGGGTTGGGCCAGACCCGGATCTCGCAAGCGGGGGTGGAGATAAAGGTAGG
>JAICXI010000376.1 GCA_025980505.1 bacterium
GACGCCCCCGGCATGCAACGCATCAAGTTCCCCTGGGGGGGATGACGGCCGACCAGATGGACTCCATGGCCGACCTGGCCGAGGAATATTCGGACGGCATCGCCCACATCACCACCCGGCAGGACATCCAGCTTCATTTCGTGCACGTGGAGGACACCCCGGACATCATGCGGCGCCTGGCCTCGGTGGGCATCACCACGCGCGAAGCCTGCGGCAACTCGGTGCGCAACGTGACGGCCTGCCCCATCGCGGGCGTGTGCCGCACCGAAGCCTTTGACGTGACGCCTTATTCCAAGGCCATCTTCCAATTCATGCTGGGCCATCCCGACGCCCAGGACTTCGGCCGCAAATTCAAGATCGCCTTTTCCGGCTGCTCCCACGAGGCTTGCGGCCTGGTCAACATGCACGACATGGGCTTTATCGCCAAAAAGACCACCGAGGGCGGCGTGGAAAAACACGTTTTCGACGTTTACGTGGGCGGCGGGCTGGGGCCCGTGCCTTACAACGCCAAGCCCCTCGTCGAGAACTGCCCGGCCGGGGAGATCCTTCCCTTGACCCAGGCCGTGGCCCGGGTTTACGGCCGGTTGGGCGAAAAGAAGATCCGGGGCATGGCCCGCATCAAGTTCCTCGTGGCCAAATTGGGCGTCGAGGAATTCCGGCGGCTGGTCCTGGAGGAGCGCAAGGTGCTTCCCCCCGACGGGCGATGGACGGAGCTGATCGACCAATATTCCAGGGAAAGCGAAAAACCCGCGAAAAAATCCTCCAATTTGAGGGCCTCCTCCCTGCCGAAGGGGTTCCTGGATTGGAAAAAGACCAATGTGTACCAGCAGCCCCAATACGGATACGTTTCGATTTACGTGAAGGTCCCCTTGGGCGACCTGACTTCCACCCAACTGCGGGTGATGGCGGGCATGGCCCGCCGGTTCGTCCGGGACACGGTCCGCACCACGGTGGAACAAAACCTCCTTTTCCGCTGGGTCAGCGAATCGGATTTGCCGGCCTTCTTCAACGAGCTGCAAGCCATCGGCTTGGCCGCGGCGGGCGCCAACGCCATTTCGGACATCACCTCCTGCCCGGGGACGGACACCTGCAAGCTGGGGATCTCGGCTTCGAGGGGGCTGGCCCGGGAACTGTCCCGCGGCCTGGACGCCGTGATGGACCAACTGCCCGAGGAAGTGAAAAACCTCAAGATCAAGGTCAGCGGATGCCCCAATTCCTGCGGGCAGCACCATATCTCGGACCTGGGCTTTTACGGGGTCTCCCGCAAGGCGGGTTCCTACACCGTGCCCCATTTCCAGCTGGTGCTGGGCGGCCAATGGAAGAACAACGGCGGTTCCTACGGCCTGGCGGTGGCGGCCGTGCCGTCCAAGCGCATCCCCGAAACCGTCAAGCGCCTGACGGACAAATTCGTCCAGGAACGCCGGAAGGATGAAACCTTCCAGGCCTTCATGCAGCGCATCGGCAAGGTGGAAGTCAAGAATTTGCTGCAGGATTTGACGGTCATCCCCCCCCACGACGCCGAGCCCGGCCTCTTCACGGACTGGGGCGACGTGAGGGAATACACCATCGCCGACATCGGCAAGGGGGAATGCGCGGGCGAGGTGGTGAGCCCCACGGAGTTTTCCCTGACGACGGCCGAAGGGAAGACCTTCGAGGCCCAGGTGAAACTCGACCAGAAGGACCTGCGGGGGGCCGCGGACCTGGCCTACGAATCCATGATTTATTCCGCCGAGGGCGTCATCCGGACCCGCAACCGCGAATGGGCCGCCAAGGCGGACGCCACGGTGGCCGAATTCAAAAAACGGTTCTTCGATACGGGCGAGTTCGTGAAACACGTGAACAACACCCAGTTCGCCGCCTACTTGTTCAAGGCCCACGAGAACCCGCTGCCCAACCCCAATGCGGATGAGGCCCACCGCCGCGTGGAGGAAGCCCAGTTGTTCCTGGAAGCCGTGCACAGCTACGTGGCCAATGCGGCGCCCCAAACGGCGCCCATGCCGGGGAAGTAAAACACCGGCCGGCGGCTGATGGCGGATGGCTGTCGGCCAAAGGATTTGAAATGAACTTAACCAAGATCGGCGTGAAAATATTCCTGGAAAAGGGCGTGGAAACGCCCCTTTCCTCCTTCGTTCCCGTCTTCCACCGCTGGATCCAGGAAGACCTGCTGGAAGGCCTGCTGGTGGATGTCACCGAATACACCCATGTGCACCAAGGGCCCGGCGTGCTGTTGATCGCCCATGAGGCCAATTACAGCGTGGATGAAACCGACGGCAAAAGGGGCTTCCTTTACACCCAGAAACGCACCCCGGAAAAAAGCGCCCCCGACCACCTGAAGACGGCCTTCCGCCGGGCCCTCCAAGCCTGCGCCTTGCTGGAAAGGGAACCGGCCCTGGCCGGCCAACTGAAGTTCGCGCCGAACCACGCGCGGGTTTTCATCAATGACCGCCTGGAAGCCCCCCATGGCGCCGACAGCCACGGCCGGCTGGAGGAGTCCTTGAACCCCTTCCTGAACTGGCTGTACGACGGCGAGAAGTACCTCCTCATCCCGGAAAAGGACCCCCTGAAGCGCACGGGTTTTGAGGTGAAAGTGGAAAAGTCCCCGGACCTTCCGGCGATGCTCCAGAAACTCAACGGCAATTAAAGGGAGGCGGTTCACCCCCCGTAGTGCCACCCCGTCGCGGAAAGCAGGAGCGGGCCCTCCAGGGGCCCGGACTCGGCCTCCAGGACTTCCGCCACCACCACCGCATGGTCCCCCTTGTCGACGCTGCCGA
>JAICXI010000096.1 GCA_025980505.1 bacterium
GAATAACCCCTAGGGTCCCACCCAAACCACGACGCCAGGGGCGAGGGTTGTTGGAAACTGACGCCAAGTGCATCGTTCCGAAAAATAAAATAATTTGGGAACTATGTACTTGACGTAACAAACCCTCTCACTAAAGGGGAGAGGGTAGGGTGAGGGTGCCTTTGCCAACCTAAACCACCCTCATCCCGGCCTTCTCCCCTCAAGGGAGAAGGTAAGAACATTCGAAACCCGGCTTTAACTGGGTTTGGTTCGTCAAGTGCATCGTTCCGAAAAATAAAAGAATTTTAACATTGCCTTTGTCCCCCAGCGCCCCTTTGAAATGGGAAAGTGGAAAGTCGGCATGTGCGGTGCGAAGCAGCGCCGGGGTAAAGCGGTCGTTTGGGGGGAGGGCCTAAAGCTTTAGGCGCCTGCGGGCATTGACCTGGGAGACGGCGCACCCCCCTTGGGAACTGGAATGGATTTGCCCGTGCAAAAAGCCTTCCATTCAAATGGATGAGGCCGCGTTTTAGCGGGGACCCTCCCGGCGCCATTCGCGGGTTCCGGCTCCTTCGTTGATCACGGCGGGTTGTTCCCGGTTGGATCGCGGGATAACGGTTTTAGGTGCACTTTTCCTGTCACAAACAAGTTCCGTTTGTTAATTGGCACAATAAAAGTCCTATAAAAAAACAAAGCGGAATTATTTTCATTTTGTCCTTGCGTTGGAGGTGATCCGATATTAACTTCTCGACAAACAAACCATTCGAAACGCGCGACGGGCGGTTTTGGTTCAAGGGACCCTTTCGTCCCCCCTTTCCCCCGCCGGGGTCGCCCAGGCCTCCAACAAGGGAAGGTGGACGACCGCCGATAACCAAATGCTGAAGGCCATGGTGGAGGTGTTTATGTCTTTCGGAGTCCGATGTTTTTTATCCGTCCTGCCGCAGATGTTCCCCGGTGTTCACCCCATACCCCTGGAACGCATCCGTCCCAACCCGGGCAACCCGGGCCTGACGATCACCGACGAGATGGTGGAGGAACTGGCCGCCAACATCACCGAAGCCGGGCTGTTGAACCCGATCAAAATCATGCCCGACAGGGCCGACCCGCTTGCGCCGGGGGTGGAGCTTCACGAAGGAAATCCGCGGCTGAGGGCCAACGGGAAACCCCTGACGGCCGGGGATTTCAACTATATCAACTTGAGCGGGGAACTGCGTTACCGGGCCTTTCAAAAACTAAAAAGGGCGGCCATTCCCGCCCAAATCCTCAATCCCACGGCGGAAGAAGCGGTCCTCATCAACCGCTTGGACAATCGGGTTAGGGAGAGGGGGTGGTGGACCGATTATCAGGCCGTCGAGGCTTTGATCAAGGCCAACCCGGAACTGTCCCCAAGGCAGGTGGCGGCCAGGCTGGAATTGGATAAGGAAAAGGTCGACAGGGCCATCGGCCTCCTGCCCCTCCTCAACCTCGAGGCCAGGGCCCTCCTTGTCCGTCCTGCCGATTCCCCCCAGAAGAGCCTTTGGCCGATATCGGAGATTGCGGCCGCCCACCTGGCGGCTTTGGGGGTGGAAACCGACGGCAAGCCGGGGGTTGGGGGGGAGGAACGGCGCCAACGGCGGCCCTTTGAAACGGTCCCGGCCGGGATCCAAAACTTGGTGCTGCAGGCCCTCCAGGTGGCCCTGGACCGCCGTTGGACCGTGTGCGGGGTCCTGGACCTTGTGGCTTGGTTTCTGGTGGGTAAAACGCCTGGAACCTTCCCTGCTTCGGGGGCGGGTGGGAAAGCTGGAAATGGGGAATGCGGAACGGGGAGGGCCTTATCGGCAACCGCCTCGACCCTCCGGAAACCGCAAGGTCCCGAGCCAAGCCGGAAGGCCGGGACGCCCGCCTGCCCCGTGGAAGGAGGAGCCCCGGCGAAGGGCCCCGGGATAAAGGCGGCCGGATGGAACGAAGGTCCCTTGGATGCCGGCACTCAAGACGGTCTGTCCCTGGTTTGGGAGGAACTGACCCAACGGACTCCTTTTAGCCGTTCCAAGCGGGGTTGGATTTCCGTGGTCCGTCCTGTCCAATCCAAAATCAAAAGAGGCGAAAAGCTCCACTCCGTCGATTGCCTTGTCTTGGGTATCCACCAGACCCGACAGGTCATCCTATGGCTTTGGAGACGGGCCTTGAGGCCCGCCCTGAAATTGGCTCGAAAACCCCTGCGGCCCCTCCGGCGGACTTTGAAAGCCAAGCGGCGCTCTGGGATGAAGGACTGGACCCATGGTCAAAAACCGGATGGAGCACCGAAGGGCTGAAAAATAACTTTTCAACGCCTTGTTAAGGCTTCCCCTTGTCTTCCTCGAAAAATCCAATTCAGGGCTTGAGTTGAGCCGCCGGGACCCGTAATTTCATCCGATGAAGACGGTTCGGGATACCGAAGGGGAGGGAGAAAATGGAAAAACAAAGGTTAAACTACGTCAAAATTTCACCGGAAGGCTACCGGGCCATGCTGGGCCTGAGCGACTACGGCAAGCATTGCGGCCTGGAATCCCCGCTGATGGAACTGGTGAAGATGCGCGCTTCCCAGATCAACGGTTGCGCCTTTTGCCTGGACATGCACAGCCAGGACGCCCGCGCCGCGGGTGAGACCGAGCAGCGCATTTACCTGCTGGACGCCTGGGAAGAAGCCCCTTTTTACACCGACCGGGAGAGGGCCGCCCTGGCTTGGACCGAGGCGGTCACCCGGGTCTCGCAAACCCACGTGCCCGACGAAGTTTACGAGGAGGCCCGCAAGCATTTCAACGAGAAGGAATTGGTCGACCTGACCTTCGTGATAGTGGCCATTAATTCATGGAACCGGCTTTCGATCGGCTTTCGGGTGCCGGCCGGCACCTACCGGCCGGCGGCCGCCCCGCGCTGAACTCGGAAAGACCGTTGGACCCTAAAGGGCTCAAGGTAAAGTCATTGAGCCGCCGAAGTCCCGCAGGACTCTTGGCATTCAAGGTCCGACTCTTTGCAAGGCAACCCGCACCGGATCCCCTCTTTCCATCGGTTCCCCGGCCTCCGACAAAGGATTTCGGCTTGTTTTCCCTTTATGGTATGGCGCGGCCGAGGATAGGGATTCCGTTGGTTGGAAGAAACTTCCCCACCCCCGGCCCATCTTCCCAAAGGCTCCCACGGGGAGATCCCCCTGTGTTCCCTCAAAACCAAGGCCAGGGGGGAGGGGCCCGCTTTCCCACCTTGGCCCAACCCCCGCCCCTTGCGGGAGCCCTTCGAGAGCCCCAGGCCGGGAAGGCAGCCTGGGGTGAGGGCTTCGGCGGAACCCAGTCGAAGCCCGACCCTAGGGAGCCGAAGCCGGCGAGGGGTAGTGTCCCAAATTGAGCCACTACCCGGTTCAGTTTGGAAAGGACATGCGGGCGAAGTCGGGGGTAAAATCAAGGAGCCGCAGGTCGCGCCATCCCGTATTGAAAAAGGAGTTCCTATGAAGCTATCCATGTGGAATCTTTTAAAATTGATTTTGGTACCGGTCTTTTTTGTTTCCGCGCAAGGCGCCTTCTCTGAAACCGCTTCCGGCTTGTCGGACGCCAACCAGGCCTATGGGGCGGGCCAGTATGCCAAGGCCGCCCAGCTTTACCGGGCGGTCCTCCAAAGTGATCCGCAAAACGCCAAGGCCTACCAGGGCCTAGGCAACAGCCAGTACGCCCAAGGGAACAAGAGCGAAGCCCTGGCCGCCTACGACAAGTCCCTTGCCTTGAACCCCGACAATCCCAAATTGGCCGGCTTTGTCCAAGGCATGAAGGCCCAAGGTGCCGCCGAACCGGCCGCGGCCGCCCAACCTGCCCGGATGTCCAACGCCAACCGGGGAAATCCATTTGATTGGAATGGCCCGGAATGGAACATCAGCTTGGGCCCGGCTTTTGGTTCGGGCGGTACGGGCATCGGCGTGGACGACACTTATTATTTCGTGAACGGCGGCATGTTCGCCCTGGGAGTGGCGGGTAATGTTTATCTTTTCGGCCTGGATACCTCCAACATCACTTATTGCGGCGAAGCCTTGTTGCAGTTTTGGGTGGCTTTCGGTGACGGTCCCATCAAGCCCTATGTCCGGGGTGGGGGCGGTTTCAACGCCATTTACAGCACCAACGCTTTTTCCACCTCGGGGTCGGGCCAGTATATTTCCTTCGTGACGGATCCGGAGGTCATCGGCGGGGCGGGAGTGCTTTTTTCGCTGAACCGTTATTTCCGACTCTACCTGCAGGGCAAGGCCTCCGTTGTTTTCTTGAGCGGGGACACCACCACCATCGCCAACGGGGGGTTCACCCAGAACGTTTCGGGCGGCGGGACCTTGACTTATTATCCCGTCGAGTTCGGCATGGCGATTTCACTTTAAAAGGCGGAGTTGAACCAAGCCCCGGGTGGACGTTGTTTTCAGGGTGGAATGTTTGCCGAGAGAAATTCCCCTTTTTTGAATTTCCGGCGGTTCGATTTTGCCCGCCCCCTCGTGGTAAAGTAGTCCCATGCGACGACAATCCCCAGCCTGCCGTCGGAAGACCCCTTCCCGGGCCGAAAAGGCCCTGGGGTTCGTATCCTTCTGGCAATGCTCGCCCAATTTTTCCGAGACCTACTACCAACAAAACTTGACCGGTGTGATCGACGGCGTGACCCGGTCGGACTATCCGCTGCTCCTGAAAAATTTCCAGGAAATCCTCACCGCCCAGACCGCGGGATACCGCTTTTTGATCCAACACCGCCTGGCCGGCGCCTTGGTCATGGCGCCCCGCATGCGCCGGGAGGACCTGGACATCCTCAAGGGGGTGGGGATCCCCCTGGTGCTCCTCTACCACCAGACCCCGGGAAAGGATTTTTCCTGGGTGGACTTGAACAACCGTGAGGGCGGACGCATGGCCATGGAGCACCTGCTTTCCCTGGGTCACCGCAAGATCGGCTTCATCGGCGGCGAGCTGGAGCTTTCCAGCAACGCCCGGGACCGCTACGGGGCCTACCAGGAGGCCCTGAAGGCTGCGGGAATCGGCGAGGACCCCCGGTGGGTGAGGAACGGCATGTTCACACTGGACTACGGCAAGGAAATCGCCGAGGAACTGCTGTCCTTGCCGGTGAGTGACCGGCCCACGGCCCTGTTTTGCGCCACCGACATGATCGCCTTTGGCGCGCTCCAGACCGCGCGAAAGAGGGGGGTGAAGGTGCCCGCGGAACTTTCCATCGTGGGTTTCGACAATTACGACCAGGCCGCCTACCACAGCCCGCCCTTGACCACCGTCCACCAACCTTTCTACGAGATGGGGCGGATCGCCATGGAACTGCTGGAATCCATCGTCCAGGACCCCAAGCGCGATTCCCAACAGGTCTTGATCGAGCCCGAACTGGTGGTACGGGCCTCCACGGCCGCACCTCCGCTGCCGCCTTCGGGTCCTAAGACGGCTTCCTTTAAATAAACGGTCCTTGGTCAACTCCCGGCTGACCACCCGGCCCTGGGCGCGCAACGCGAGTCGAAGGGGCGGTCCGAGTCGCCCGTTGGATTCTGACTTTAAGCTATCCGCCAATCGCCCATGGCTTATCGCCTGCATCTGATTCGAGCAAGAACCGGGTGGTTTCCACCCGGCTTTCCTCTTATGTTTTTCCTAGCTACCTTGATGAGGTGTTCCGTGAATAAAGGCCATTACGACCGGGTGGAAAGGTCCATCCTCTACCTGGGAAAGTCCCGGCTCGACCAGCCCAGCCTGGGAGAGGCGGCCCGGCAGGCGGGAGTGAGCCCCTTTCATTTCCAACGGTTATTCAAGCGCTGGGCCGGGTTAAGCCCCAAGCGGTTCCTGCAGTACCTGACGGTGGAGGACGCCAAGCGGAGGCTTCGAGGGTCCCAAAGCGTCCTGGAGGCGGCTTATGGCGCCGGACTTTCGGGGCCGGGACGGTTGCACGACCTTTTCGTCACCGTGGAGGCCATGACGCCCGGCCAATATAAGGCCCAAGGGGCGGGACTGGCCATCGCCTGGGGCGTGCACGGAACCCCTTTTGGACCCGCCCTGGTGGCCGTCACGCGGCGCGGGGTTTGCGGCCTGGCTTTCCTGGGCAAGGGCGGGGAAGCCGCGGCGCTCAAGGAACTGAAAGGCAAATGGCCGCAAAGCCAGTTCGTCGAAGACCGGGTGAAAAGCGGTGCGGCGGCAAGGCGGATTTTCCGTTCCGGCGGCGGTTCTCCCGTGAAGGTGCTGTTGAAGGGGACGCCTTTCCAGGTCAAGGTTTGGGAAGCGCTCCTGAAGATACCGGCGGGCGCGGTTTGCGCTTACAAGGATGTGGCCGGCATTATCGGCAAGCCCAAGGCCGCCCGGGCCGTGGGAACGGCCATCGGTCAAAACACCATCGCCTATCTCATCCCCTGTCACCGGGTGATCCGGGATACGGGCGTCCTTGGAAATTACAAATGGGGTCCGCGGCGCAAGAAGGTCCTCCTGTCTTGGGAGGAAGCGCGGAAGGGGACTGCCGATTGACGGAATTCGGGTGTCGGTTAAATGTCGACGATAATCCGGTTCCATCTTGGGACGGCTTGGGGTTGTTCATCCCTGGTGGGCTGGCCGGTTGTAGGCAGTTTAACGGGAAAGCCCGGTAATGTCTCAGTTCAAAATCCCGGAAACCGACGCCACCCTTTACCTTCTCCCCCAAGGGACGAGGGTTTTAACTCTTTAGTTTCCCCTCTCCCTTGAGGGGAGCCCTTCGAGACCTCAGGGCAAAAGGGCCGGAGTGAGGGTGAAGCGGGCTTCTCATCAAACTGAGACACTACCCTAAATTCACCTTTTCAACCCTGTATGACTTGACCGGCCCGCTGGCCCAAATGGGAATGCCCCTGGCCTTTACCGCTTTCCAAGCTGATTTTTCGGGAATCGACGGCTCTGGGGACCTTTACATTTCGGCCGTCATCCACCAGGCCTACGTGGATGTGAACGAGAGCGGAACCACCGCGGCCGCTGCCACGGGAGTTGTGGTCCCTCATGCCCAGGCGTCCATCCCCCCGCCGCCCGACTTCACGGTGGACCACGCCTTCCTCTTCGCGATCGTGGATA
>JAICXI010000468.1 GCA_025980505.1 bacterium
CCGGTTCCGGACCGTGTCGATGACCGTTTCCTCGCCCCCCATCTCATCCGAAACGTAAAGCTGCCTGAGTTCCGGCACGTAGGCCATGCCGTCGGGGAAATGGCCCGCCGGTATGCGGGCCAGGGTCTTGAGGCTTTCGGTGTCGACCACCGCCACTTCGTGTTGCCGCGTCACGCTGGCGTAAAGGCGGTGCAGTCCGGGCACCAGCAGAAGCCCGGTGACGCCCGGAAAACCCGGGAGGGCGGCGATCACCTTCCCCTGGTGCGTGTTGAAAATAACGATCTGCCCCGCGCCCATGTGGGACAGGTAGAGGATGCCCCTTTCCGGGTCCAGGGCCTGGTAATCAAAACGGGCCGTGCCGCCCGTCAGGGGGACGTCTTGTTGAAGTTGGAGGAACGACGGCGGGTCGGCCAGGGCGGCGCAAACGCCGAGGAATCCCAGGCTGAAAGCTCCCAACCGGCGAAAGGTCAAAGGCATAGTGGGAAGTATTTTAACAAGGGCCCGGCGCAAAATTCCAAGTTTTTAGGTGGGAAAGGTGCCCCTCGCACCCCGGGGGTGGACCCAAGCGGCGCCTCTGCTCCAAAATCCAAAGCCGGTTTTATTGGGTGTCGATCAAACGCCGGATGATGCCCCATTCGGCTTCGGTGACGGGCTGCACCGACAGGCGCGAGTATTTGAAAAGGGCCATGCCCTTCAGGCCCGGGACCTTCTTCAGGAAGTCCAGGGGCAGGATATGTTTGCAGGCCTTCACGAACTTGACGTCCACCATGTACCAGGTGGGCTTGGCGTGGTCGCTCTTGGGGTCGAAATGCACGTCCTTGGGGTCGAAGGCCGTGTGGTCGGGATAGCCTTCCCTTGCGATTTCACCCACCCCCATGATGCCGCTGGGCTTGCCGCCGGAATAGTAGAAGAACATTCCGTCGCCCTTCTTCATCTGGTCGCGCATGAAGTTGCGGGCCGTGTAATTGCGCACGCCGTCCCAGAAGGTGACCTTGTCCTTCTTCCACTGCTCGACGGGATAGACGTCCGGCTCGGCCTTCATCAGCCAGTATTTTCGTGAAGACATAGAGAACCTTTTACCACAGAGTTACACGGAGGGCACAGAGTAAAGATCGGATTCCTTTCCAAAAGATTTCAGACTTGCTCTGTGTAACG
This sequence comes from bacterium, assembly GCA_025980505.1. Taxonomy (GTDB): domain Bacteria; phylum Oederibacteriota; class Muellerivitia; order Muellerivitales; family Muellerivitaceae; genus JAICXI01. The sequence continues at coordinate 1,156 of JAICXI010000468.1, forward strand.
CCGTGTAACTCTGTGGTTCAACTTTCGATTTTTTCCGTCTGGCGCCAGCGCTCGAAGCCCCCGGTGACGCTGTAGACTTCCTTGAAGCCCTGGTCCACCAGGTAAGCCGCCGCGCCCTGGCTGGTATGGCCGTGGTAGCAATAGACCACGATGGGCTTGGACTTGTCGGCTTGGGCCACGAAATCCACCACGTTGGCGTCGCTCAAGTGCAGCGCCCCCGGCACGTGGGCGGCCTGGAAGGAAGCGGGGTCCCGCACGTCCACGAAAACCGCCCTGCCCGCCTCCAGCAGGGGGCTCGCTTCCTCCGGCGCTATTTCCCTGAATTCACCCATCCCCTTCACCTGTTTCCGGGACCCTCTCCAGCAGTCCCATCTCGCGCTTGAAAAAAGCCAGGGCCACGAACCCGTAGGCGTTCATCAAGATACCCAAAAGCAGGAGGAAATGGAAAGACCTCACGTAATGAAAAGCCAGGCTCCAGGGGTAGGCCATGTTGGCCAGGAAAACCAGGGCCACCGCCCAGCCGTAAAGCCGGTAGAAGCCGCCGATGAAAAAGCTCAGCGTCATCCCGGCCAGGGCCGTCCCATTGAGGCAAAACAAAAGCACGTTCACCCGGGCCCAGTTGAAAGTGAGGGAGTCGAAGGACATTTCGTCCTCCCAGCCGCTCAAGGCCCGGAAATGCACCAGCTTGAGGAAGGTGCCGGAGCTGAAGCAGTCCAGGGAAAGCAGGGCCAGGA
>JAICXI010000225.1 GCA_025980505.1 bacterium
CAAGCCTCAGCCTATCGCGAAGAGTTTCTTTTGCCCGCCGGCGGCGGAAGGGGAATCTTCCAGCACCTGGATGGTTTGCAGCCGCCCGTCCGACTGGCCGTTGATGCGGGCGCCCGAATCCAAAACGTTCATCAAATAATTATAAATTTCCTGGGTGATCACTTCGCCGGGGCAAAGCACGGGAATGCCGGGAGGATAGGGGCAGACGATCTCGGCGCACACCTTCCCCACCGAACGCTTGAAAGGTATTTTCCGCGTCAATTTTGTCAAGGCCTCGCGGGGATTGACTTCCTTTTTCGGGACGAAATGGGGAAAGACGATCCGTTTTCTTTTCTTTTGGTTCATGAACATATCCCGGTAATCCACCACGATCTTTTTCAAGGCGCCCACGAAACGCTTTAATTCCTTGGGGGTGTTCCCCAGGGAAACGAACAAGAGGACGTTCTGGAAATCCGACATTTCCGTCTGGATGCCGTACTCGGAATTCAGGATTTTGGCCATGTCATATCCCGTGCAAGGCAGCCCTTTCGTGGAAACCGTGAGCTTGGTGACGTCCAGGTCCAATCCCGGGATCTTTCGCACCTGCTCCCGCGTCAGGCACGACAGGCCCGGGATCTGGTTGATCCCCGCCCTCGTCTCCTCGCAGTTCTGGATGACTTCCCCCAACACCCTTTCCCCCTCATGCACCATCTGGTAGCGCGAAAGATCCAGGGAACCCAGGATGACGTAGGAAGGGCTGGTGGTTTGCAACATTTGAAGGGTGGTTTTAAGCCGCAGGATGTCGACGCGGACCCCCTTCACGTGCAACATGGACCCCTGGCTCAAGGCCGCCAGGTGTTTATGGGTCGATTGCACGCACATGTCCGCCCCCGAGTCGATGGCGGCTTTCGGGAAGGAAGGGTGGAAATGGAGGTGGGCCCCGTGGGCCTCGTCCACCAGGAGGATCTTGTCGTATTGGTGGACGATCTCCGCGATGGCTTCCAAATCGGCGGTCAAGCCGAAATAAGTCGGGTTGGTGACCAGCACGGCCTTGGCGTCCGGATGCTGGCGGCAGGCCTCGTCCACTTGTTCCGGCGTGAGGTTGAGGATGAGGTCGGACGTTTCGTCGATTTTCGGCATGATATAGACGGGCTCGGCGCCGGCCAGGATGACGGCCGAAATGACGGACTTATGGGCGTTCCGGGGGATGATGATCTTGTCGCCGGGGTCGCAAACCGAGAGGATCATGGCCTGGTTGCCGCCCGTGGTGCCGTTCACCAGGAAGAAGGAATAATCGGCGCCATAGGCCTTGGCCGCCAGGATTTGGGCCTCTTTGATGACCGAACTGGGCTCATGCAGGGAGTCCACCTCGCTCATGACGGAAAGGTCCAACCGGAAGACTTTTTCGCCTACGAATTGGCGAAAAACCTTGGGAATGCCTTTGCCGTGCTTATGGCCGGGCGTGTGGAAGGAAATCTTGTTTTCGTTGGCGTAGCGGACAATGGCGTCGAATAGGGGGGTTTTTTCTTGACCGTCGTAAGACATTTATGAGCGATTTTTCTCCTCTCCGATGAACCGGTAGGTGAGGGGTTTGTCGTCCCGGATGACGTCCTGAACTTCGTCGAACCCGTCCCGGATGTATTTGGGGACGAAAAAGATCCCCTCATGCGTTTCCCCGTCGTAATAGCGGAGGGGCCCGACTTTTCGCTCTTTGAGGATTTTGTCGACTTGGTCCATCTTCAGTTTTTTAGGGTCCACGGACTTGGAGGCCATGGTGAAGCTCCAGGGGATGTCGAAGGACGGAACGTTGGCCGGCCAGGAGTAAACCAGGGGGAACACGCGCTTCAAGGTATGGTGGATGGCGGCCAGGCACCGCAATTCCATCTCGGCCGAGCAACCCGATTGCAGCGCCACGATCCCGTTATCGGTGAGCTTACCGGCAACCATACGGTAAAATTCCTCCGTATAAAGCAGGTAGGCGGGCCCTTCCTCCACCGGCTCGGGAATATCGATGATGATGACATCATACTTCTCTTTGCTTTTTTCAAGGAACTTCCGCCCGTCCTCAAAAAGCAGGACGGCCCTTTTATCCTTAAAGGCGCCCCGGTGCCATTCGGGCATGTATTCATCGCACAATTCGACCACCCGCTTGTCGATGTCGATCATCCAGGCCCTTTCCACCGTGTTATGGCGCAAAACCTCGTAAAGCGTGGCCCCTTCCCCGCCGCCGATGATGACGACTTTTTTCGGTTCGGGACAGGCCACCATGGCCGGATGGACCAGGTTTTCGTGGTAAATGAACTCGTCCAATTGGGCCGATTGCATGTGTCCATCCAGGATCAGGCATTTGCCGTAATGGCTGGACTGGATGACTTCCACTTTTTGGTAGGGCGTCTTTTCGGAGGCGTAAATCTTGGAGATGCCGCGCATATGGGCTTCATCCGGGGCGTAAAATTCGATATGCCAATGGGGGCTGATCATGTCCGTCATGAGGTGGCGTCTCCGTCCGAGCTATTTGGGCAAAACAAGGATGAATGCTTTTCTTGTGTGTCCACAAGTTGACCTACAACCGGTAGGCTTAAAGAGGCATAAAAAAAGCGACTTCCGTGGAATTACCGGCCGGCCGCTGTTGCTAAAGGTTTATGGGTGAGCTGCCCCTGTGGGAGTTGTAAAGACCCGCGTTTCATTTCCAACGCGGTAGAGCTTCCGGCTTTTAAACCATCTCGAATGACTTGTTGCGCGACCCACGGGTCGATTTCGGTCCCGCAGGTAAAAACGTCCACCGCGGCATAACCGTATTCGGGCCAGGTGTGCACCGCCAAGTGGGATTCGGAAATCACGACCACCCCACTCACGCCATGCGGGCTGAATTGATGGAACACCTGCTCCACGACCGTGGCTTTAGCCTTTCGGGCAGCATCGACAAAAAGGCTCACCAGCGCCTTTTCGTCGTCCAAAACCTTTTTATCACAGTTGTAAAACTCGATCAAAAGGTGTGTACCGAGCGCGTTCAAGCTTGTTTTCACCCCCCATCGAGCCTTGTTACGAATATTTCTTAAAAGTATAAAGGTAACCCTTAACCTGTCAAGAAAAAAAACCGATTTTGCGCCCAAATAAAAAATTTTTCCCGCGACGATTCAAAATTTTTTTCACCACCGTGATGATAAAATTATTTTTCTCCCGTTTTTTTTAAAAAAGGACAGGCCCTCTTGTTCCAAGCGCGAGTTTTTTCCAAATGCCTCGATCTTTCAATGCTTTTCGCGCTCTTCTTCACCCCGCTTTTGTTTTTCGTCCAAAGCCGCGACCAGTTTGAACTGCCCAAACTGACGATGCTGGCCCTCCTGGCCGTCCTTTTTTTCGTCACCGAGTTGAAGGAAGGGACTTCCGGCCGCCCCACCGCCCTCTCTTTTTCACTCCTTGCGCTTTTGATCGTCCAGGCTTCCGCCTCCCTTCCCTGGACCAGTTTGAGTTGGCGCACCAGCCTCTTGGGCGATTACGAGAATTTCTCGGGATTGGCGACCCTGGTGTTGTACCTGGCCTGGTTCAGGATTTTCAGCCGTTTCGCGAACGAATGGAGGATTGAAAAGCTGTTCCTGTTCAATACCATGGCGGCTTTCCTCTCGTCCCTTTACGCCATTGGCCAGCACTTCCAATTGGATTTCATCCAGTGGAACCCCGATTCGGTCAACGCTTCCCGCGAATTCGCCTCCTTGGGCAACCCCAATTTCCTTTCCGCATATTTGGCCATGTCCATCCCCCTTTTCCTCAGCGGGTTCCTCAAGGATTCCACGCCGCCGGCCGGCGCGCCCCAAGGGCCGGGGCCCCTTTCCCTTTTTTCAAGCCTGCTGGGCTTTTCACTTCTATTGGCGGGCACGGCCAGGGGGCTGACCCTGCTTCACTTAAATCCCGGTTCGGTTCCGGGCCTTTTATTCAGGGCGGGCGGCCTCCTGCTTTTAACCGCCGGCTTCCTCCGGTGGTACCGGCTCCGCGCCTGGTGGGTGGGTTTGGCCCTGCTGGCCGTGCTGGGCCTGGGGCTTTTCAGCACCGCCAGCCGCGGCGGGTTCTTAGGGGCCCTTTCGGGGACGGCCCTTTGGGTTTTTTTGACGGGACGGAACAAGGAAGCGGGCGCCTTCCTGCGCCAAAAGGCCGCTTCCGTTCCAATGGCTGCGCCCATTCCAAAATCTGAACTGCCGGACAAGTATGCAAAGAATAACCCGCCGTAGGGCTTATAAGCAGCACTATTGTGAGGTTTGGGTGGCTTAGTTAAGCATTCTGGAGCCCAGACAGAC
>JAICXI010000328.1 GCA_025980505.1 bacterium
AGGGGTTCCAGCGCCCGGCCGTAGGTAGCCGGCGGGAAACCATTGGCGTGGGCCAGGTGGAGGAGGGACCCGCCGCAGCCGGGGTTGAAATCGAAGAAGTTGAAATTGGCTGGCATTTCGGGCCGTGGCCCCCCCGAGGGGACCGCTTACGGTGAAGCAACCCCGGTTTAAAAAAATCCAAAACGCAAGCAACCCATCAAGGGAGGTGCCACGCCGCAAAATCCGCTCCCCACCTCAAGGACTACCGCTAAAAGGAACGGTTCAAGCCGTGTTCTCGCCGCGGCCCTTCTGATAGACCAGGATCGGTTCTTCCCGCTTCAGGATGACGCCTTCAGTGATGACCACTTCTTTGATGTCCTTGCGGGATGGGATTTCGTACATCAATTCCATCATGACTTCTTCCAGGATCGACCGGAGGCCCCGGGCCCCCGATTGCCGCTTGATGGCCTCGCGGGAAACCGCCTCGAGGGCCTCGGGAGTGAATTTCAACTTGGCGTTTTCCATCTCGAAGTAGCGTTGGTATTGCTTGACGAGGGCGTTTTTGGGCTCGGTCAGCACCCGCACCAAGGCCGCTTCGTCCAATTCGTGCAGCGCCGCGAAGACGGGAAGCCGGCCAATGAACTCGGGGATGAGCCCGAACTTGATCAAATCCTCCGGTTGCACCCGCTCAAAAAGTTCCCCCAGTTTTTTTTCCTGGCGGCTTAAGGCGTCCCCCTTGAAACCGATGCTGCGCCGTCCCAACCGGTTCTCGACGATTTTCTCCAGGCCCACAAAGGCCCCGCCGCAGATGAAAAGAATGTTGCTGGAATCAACCTTGATGTATTCCTGGTGCGGGTGTTTTCTCCCCCCCTGGGGGGGGACGTTGACTTCCGTACCCTCGATGATCTTGAGGAGGGCCTGCTGGACGCCTTCACCCGATACGTCGCGGGTGATGCTGGGATTTTCCGATTTGCGGCTGATCTTGTCGATCTCATCGATATAAACGATGCCCCGTTCCGCCCTTTTCACGTCGAACTCGGCGTTTTGGAGGAGCTTGAGGATGATATTTTCCACATCCTCCCCTACGTAACCGGCCTCGGTCAAGGTGGTGGCGTCCGCCACCGCAAAGGGGACGTCCAGGATCCGGGCCAAGGTTTGGGCCAGGAGGGTTTTACCCACTCCCGTCGGGCCGATCAGGAGCACGTTGCTTTTCTGCAGTTCGATGCCGCCCGGATCGGACTTGACCACGAGCCGCTTGTAATGGTTGTGGACCGCGACGGAAAGGATTTTCTTGGCCCGTTCCTGTCCGATGACGTACTCGTCCAGCACTTCCTTGATTTCGGCGGGCTTGGGGACCGTAAGCTTCGCCTTGGGCGCCGCTCCCTTGGTCTCGACCTTATCTTCTTCCTTCAGGATGTCATTGCAAAGGGACACGCACTCGTTGCAAATGTAAACCGTCGGGCCCGCGACGAGTTTTTTCACCTCGTCCTGGGTCTTCCCGCAGAAGGAGCATCTCAAAAAGGACGTCTTGTCTTTTTCGCCTGGCATAAAGTCAATCCTCGGTTACCGCGATTCGGTTTGTCGGCTGAAAGGCAAACTCCCCCCATAAACCCGCGGTTTATTCTACAACTTTCCACCTTGTCCGAAAGCCGGCGGCTGGCAGCCGACGGCCGCCCTTGTCATTTTTTCTTCACTTCGGGCCGCTTCGTCAGGATGTCGTCGATCAAGCCGTAGTCCTTGGCTTCCTGGGCGGTCATGAAATGGTCCCGCTCCACGTCCATCTGTATCCTTTCCAGGGTCTGCCCCGTGTGCAGGACGTACATCTTGTTCAGCCTTTCCCGCGTTTTCAGGATTTCCCGGGCATGGATCTCGATGTCTGTGGCCTGGCCCTGGGCCCCGCCCGACGGCTGGTGGATCATGATTTGGGCGTTGGGAAGCGCGAAGCGTTTCCCCTTGGCCCCGGCCGTCAAAAGCAGGGACCCCATGCTGGCGGCCTGTCCCACGCAAATGGTGGAAACCGGAGCCTTCATGAACTGGATGGTGTCGTAAATGGCCAGGCCCGAGGTCACCACTCCGCCGGGGCTGTTGATGTAGAGGTTGATGTCCTTATCCGGGTCTTCCGACTCCAGGAACAAGAGCTGGGCGATGATGGTGTTGGCCACGTCGTCGTTGATGGGCGTCCCCAACATGACGATCCGGTCCTTTAAAAGGCGGGAGTAAATATCATAAGACCTCTCTCCCCTGTTCGTTTGTTCCACGACGATCGGAATCAGAGCCATCCAGTCCTCCCTAAATCAATTTTGAATTCCAGATTTTTAATTTTGAATGGTCCGAGGATTTTTCAAGTGTTGATTGAAAAATTCCCTTAATTTAAACCTCAACATTCAAAATTCATGATTTTTCGAGCTAGGCCGCCTCTATCTTTGCCTGCTCGATCAAAAAATCAAGCGTCTTTTCGTACTGAATCCACTCCTTGGTGGATTCGACGCTTCCCTTTTGCTGCAAGTACCTTCTCACCGCATCGGCCGGCTGCTGGACGTTTTTCGAGACTTTCTCCACATAAGAGTCGAAATCCTTTTCCTCACACCGGATATTCTCAACCGCCGCGATTTTTTCCACAATCAGGGCCATGTGGACGTTTTTCTGGGCTACCGGCCGGAGCTTTTCGACAAATTCCTTCTTCTGCTCGTCGGAGAGCTTCTGCACATCCACGCCCTGGCTCTTCAATCGGTCCACTCCCTGTTGCACCAGCCTTTGTTGTTCCATGTTAACGAGCGATACGGGTACGTCAAAGGCTTGATCGGCCATGAGTTTCTCCGCGATTTGCTCGATCATCTTGTTGCGTTGTTCCGCTTCCTTCGAAGCCTTGATCTGCTCCTCCAGCTTCTCCCTCAATTCCTTCAGGGTCTCGCACTTCCCCGCTTCCTTGGCGAAGTCGTTGTCCGCCATGGGCAACTTCTTCTCCTTGATCTCGTGAAGGGTCACGGTGAATTCGGCTTCTTTGCCCGCCACGTCCGCTTTCCCGTAGTCCTTGGGAAAAACCATTTTGAACGTTTTCGTTTCATCCTTCCGCATACCTATAAGGTTCGTTTCAAAGTCTTTCAATAGGCCTTGGGCGCCCAACAAGACCGGGTAACGGGTGGCCTTCCCGCCGTCGAACGTCTTGCCGTCGATCTTCCCCTCGAAATCGATGACGGCCAAGTCATCCTCCTTTGCCGGCCGGTCGTCCACCGGCAGGAACTGGGCCCCTTGCTCCCGGAGGCTTTCCAGGGCCTTGTCCACTTC
>JAICXI010000047.1 GCA_025980505.1 bacterium
AGCACCAGCACGTGGGCGGCGCGGAAGAGTCCCGCACCAACATCTACCCGGGCAGGTTCAAGTACATCTTCATCTACCCCTTCGTGAAGACCCGCGAATGGTACCTGCTTTCCAAGGAAGGCCGCCAGAAGGTCATGGATGAACACATCCGCGTGGGCAACCTCTACCCTTCGGTGAAGCTGAACACCACTTATTCCTTCGGCCTGGACGACCAGGATTTCGTGGTGGCTTTCGAGACCGACGCGCCCCAGGACTTCCTGGACTTGGTCATGGCCTTGCGGGAAACCGAGGGGTCCAAGTACACGGTGCGGGACACGCCCATTTACACCTGCCGTCTCCTGGAATTGAAGGACGCCCTGGACCTGGTGGGATGAAACGGCCGTCCCCTGCCGCCGGTTGTCGGTGGACGGTTTTAACGGACGACTGACAACCGGGGACAGGCAGCCGTCCCCGGCCGTAACTTCGGCCATCCCCCATCCGTATCCCCCAAAGGAGAGTTTTTGAGAGCCAGCGCGTTGCAGTGGGAGTCCTGGGCCCGGCTGATGAGGAAGGTCCAGGAAGGGGACGAGGAAGCCTACCGGACCCTGCTCCGTGAAATCGGCCCCCTCTTGTACTCGTTCGTCCGGAAACGGGTCTTCAACCCGGCTTTCGTGGACGACGTGTACCAGGAGGTGCTTTTCACCCTTCACCGGGCCCGCCACACCTACAAGACCGAGCGGCCCTTCGCGCCCTGGCTTTTTACCGTCGCCCATAACGCCTTCCTGGACGCCATCGGCCGGAACCGGAAATTCGCCGAACGGGAGGTTCCCGTCGAAGCCCTGCCCGAGGGGGTGGGGAGGGAAACGGAGGATCCGGGGCTGGGCGACGAACTGCACCTGGCCTTGGCGGAACTTCCGGAAAACCTGCGCCGGGCGGTGGTGCTCCTGAAAATCGAGGGACTCACGCTGGAGGAAGCGGCCCTGGAAATGGGCCTCCGGGTGGGGGCGGTCAAGGTAAGGGCCCACCGGGGATACGCGCGGCTGCGGCGGATTCTCCTGGAAAAGCGGGGGAAGAATGGGCCGGCCAAGCGCGGGGGAAGCAAAGGATGAAGGGGCTGGGGGGGAATAACCGGATGAAAAAACGGATCTTAAAACCGAAACGGGAAAAGGGCATGCCGGCCATCCACGGCCGGACCGTGGAGCGGCTGGCGCGGCACGTGGAACCGGTGCCGCCCGTCGCCGCGCCTTTCGTCCAATGGGCCCTTGGGTGGGGCCTGGCCTTGGCCGCGGCCGGTATCCTGTTCACCCATTTGTCCCTGCGGCCCGACCTGGGGGGGCAGCTGCGGACTCCCTCCTTCCTTCTCCTGGTTTTCCTCCTGGTGGCCGGTTCGGCCCTGGCGGCCTGGGGTTCGTTGGAATCCAGCCTTCCGGCCGAAGAAAAAAAAGGACGCTGGAAGGCCGCCCTGGCCTGGGCCCTTTGGATCCTTTCCGCCCTGGTCTTCCTTTTCTTCCTGCCCTCAACCGGGAAGGCGGAAGGCGACTCCCTCATGGCCACTCCCTGTTTCGCGGTGGTCCTGGTGGCGGGAACCCTGGCCTGGGCCGGCCTGGGGCTTTTGATCAGCCGGAACGCGCCCTTGCACCCGCGCCGGACCGCCTTTTGGGCCGGCCTTTCGTCCTTTTTGCTGGGCAGCGCCGTCGTGACCCTCCATTGCGCGAGCACCAACCCCACCCACGTCCTGCTGGAGCATTTCCTGCCGGTCCTGGTTTATTCCTTGCTGGTTTCCTGGGCCGGCTTTTCCTGGTTCTCCCGCTGGAAAAAGAAGCCCCTTCCCAACGGGCCCCATTCGCGGTAACTTTAGCTGCTTTGCCAATGTATTCAATTGAGGAGAGGCTTTTGGAGCCGAAACAAGCGAAATCCTTTTCCGCCCGCAAGCCTTCCTCGGACGGCTGGAACCGTCTTCAATGGGAATCCTGGGGCCGCATGATGACCCAGGTCCAGGGCGGGGATATGGAAGCCTACCGCCGGCTCCTGGACGAGATGGGGCCCCTGCTTTTCCATTACGTGCGGCGCAGGGTTTTCAACCCGGAAATGGTGCAGGACGTGTACCAGGAAGTCCTCCTGACCTTCCACAAGGCGCTCCATACTTATGATCCGTCCCGGCCCCTGGGGCCCTGGCTTTTCACGGTGGCCCGCAACTCGCTGCTGGTGGCCCTGGGGAAAAACCGGAAATTCGCCACGAGGGAAGTGCTGACGGAAAACCTGCCCGATTTCGCGGCGGCGGAACTCTCCGACAACGATGAGGGTTTGAAGGAGGAGCTGCATCAGGCCTTGAGCACCTTGCCGGAAATCCACCGGGAAGCGGTGGTGCTTTTGAAATTGAAAGGGCTATCGTTGGAGGAGGCGGCCCGGCACCTGGGTATTTCGGTGGCGGCCGTGAAGGTGCGGGCCCACCGGGGTTACGTCCACCTTCGTAAAAGATTGATGGAGAAAAAGAGGAAATGAAGACAACGCCGAAAAACCAATCCCTGTCCCAGGTCCACCGGTCGCTGGTGGAAAAGCTGGTGGCCGACCGGACCACCCGGCTGCGGCGCGTCCCGCCCGCCTTGGCCCAGTGGGGGCTGTGGCTGGCCTTGGCCGCCCTGGTGACGGCCGGGGTGTTGGCCGGGTTCCATCCCCGGCCCCAGTTGTGGGAGGACCTTCAAAAGCCGGGCGCGGGCCTTTTCGCCCTCCTCATTTTCGGCGGCTCGGCCTTGGCGGCCTGGGGCGCCATCCTGACCAGCCTGCCCGGGCGCATCCTGCCCTCCTGGCAAAAGTCGCTGATGGTCCTGGCCTTGGCGGGACTGGTGATGATCCCCTTCTTCGCCTTTCCCATGACCCTCCCCGACGAGGCTTACCCGCCCGGGTTGCGGTTGGACGACGACTGGTGCCTGCCCATGGTCTTCCTGATCGGATTGTTCCCCTGGGCGGTGATGGGGTTTTGGCTTTCCCAAAACGCCAGTTTCAGCGCGGCCCGGACCGGCGCCTGGTCGGGCGCCTCCGCTTTCCTTTTGACCACGGGGGCCCTGGATCTTTGCTGCCCCTGTTGGTCCGTTTCCCACTTGCTGGTAAGCCACGTGCTGCCGGTGGGCATCGCCAGTTTCCTCACGGCCTGGATCGGCGCCTTCTGGTTTTCACGCTGGAAAAGAACACCCCTGCCGGTTCTCGGAAAGCCCCGCCTGAGGTGATGGGCGGCCTTTCGGGTCGCCTCTTATCCAACCGCCGACAGCCGATGGCTGGCCGCCAACGGCTGACCGCCGTCTTCTTGAGGCGCATGGCCACCAGCCCCCGTCGATGGCCACCAAGGAAACTCCCCTAAACCCCCGTTTCTTCATCAAGGCATGGCCCCTGTGGCGGTGAATGTCCGCCTTCTACTTCTTGGAAGTTCCTTCCGGATAGGCCATCCGGAAGACCCCCCTTTTCCGCCGGTGCCCCCGGAAGAAGCACCGGGCTTTGGCCCTTGAAAAGCAGTTAATTTAAGTAGGGGATTCATGGGGACCTGGGGAAAAGAATTCCGCTTTGTCGGCGCCTTGCCTTGCGGCCGGCCGCTGACGGCTATCGGCCGCCCTTCAGAGCTTGTACATCTGGTGGCGCATGCCCGTCCATTTGGCGCGGGGACCGGAAATCATGTCCTTCAGGCTTTTGGGCAGGAGCCCCGGTTCGGACATGACGAAGTTCACCGGAAGGAAGTAGGCGGGGCTGGCGGTGGTCAACCAAAGCTTTTCGGCGAGGAAGGCCTTCTCGGAAAGCTTTTTGCGTTTCTCCGCGTTCATCCATTGGTCGCAGGCGTATTCCACCATGGCGTGCCCCAGGCCCCTGCCCCGGAAAAGGGGTTCCACGGTAAGGCCGGTCAATTCCGCGCAGTCCTCGTGGGGCAATATGCCCACGGTGCCGGCGGAAAGCCCCCGGACTTCGGCGATCCACCAGAAGGTCTTGTCCACGTCGGCGGTCGGCATCTTGTTGGCGATCAGGGAATGGTGGATGCCGGGGATGTCCTTGGGAGAGGCTTCCCGCAGGGTCCACTCGTTGTCGAGCGCCCAAAGGGAGGCGGCGGTCAGGTTGCTGCGGTAAATCAACCCGCCGTTCCCGCTGTCCCGGAGCTTGTGCACCATGGCCTGGAGGTGTTCCCGGCCGGCCCAGGCCGCGTCCTTCACTTCCTTCAAATCCGTGGGCTTCAACCGGGTGTCCCGCGTGGTGGCGTAAAAGACGTAGGAGTCCCAGGCGGCCAGTTCGCCTTCGTGGGTGATGTCCAGGGTGATCTGCAGGAGGAACCTCTTCAGCTCGACGGCCAGGCCCGTCTCCTCCTTGGCTTCGCGCAAGGCGCCGGTCACCAGGTCCTCCCCGGGTTTGACGCCGCCGGAAGGGGAACGGAAGATGCCGGGGGGATAATTGTGCTTGCTCATCAAGGCGAAGCGCCCGTCCGGGCCTTCGATCAACATCGTGACGTCGTGGGTCCTTTTTTGGGAAAGGCTCTTTTGGACCAGGTTCCAACCGGGTTCGTCGAACTCCTGCGACATCCATTGGTGATAGGGATAGCCGAACCGGGAGCGGATGGAAGATAATTGGGGGCGAAGGTGCAAGATCAGGCTCCGGATTTGGAATCCACCGATGGAATGCCATTTTAAAGCTTCATTGGTTTTTTGAAAAACGAAAAGCGAGGAAAACATGCTCCGGTTTAGGGCGGGATTAGCGTTAATCTTTTTCGGGCTCGCGGGACTGGCGGCCGCGGGGTTAACCGATTGGGTTGATCCTTTCATCGGGACGGCCAACGGCGGCAACACCTTCCCGGGGGCCTTGGTGCCCTGGGGCATGGCGTCGGTCAGCCCCCACAACGACCTCCAAAGCCCCTCCGGGTACCGCTACGGCAAGCCCTTCCTTTACGGTTTCGGCCACGCGCACTTGAGCGGCACGGGCTGCCCCGACCTGGGCGTCGTCGTTCTGATGCCCACCACGGGGGAAATCCAAACCGACGCGGACAAGTGGAAGTCGCAATACGATTCGGAAAAGGCGACGCCGGGGTTTTATTCGGTCCACCTCAAGACCTACGACGTCCAGGCCGAAATGACGGCCACCACCCACGCGGGCATCAGCCGTTATTCCTTCCCGGCGCAAAAGGGCGACGCCAACATCCTCCTGGACCTGGGCCGCCGGTTGACCACGGACCCGGTCACCTTGAAATCGCCCGCCTTTGAATCCGCCGTCCGGATCGTTTCGGACAGCGAGGCGGAAGGCTTCGCCGAAAGCGGGGACTTTTGCAGCCCCTACGCGGGGAACAAGCAGGCGCTTTACTTCGTGGTGCAGTTCAGCAAGCCGGCCGTGAAGGCGGGGACCTGGAAGGACGGCCAGGTGAAGGGCGACCGGGGGCAAAAGGGCAGGGACGTCGGGGCTTTCTTCCGCTTTTCCACCGCCGGGCGGGAACCCCTGGTGGTCAAGGTGGGGATTTCCTACGTCAGCATCGAGAACGCCCGGCTCAACCTCCGCACCGAGATACCGGGCTGGGATCTGGAGGCCGTCCGGGCCTCGGCCCAAGCGGCCTGGGAGGACGCCCTGTCCCGCATCACGGTGGAAGGCGGGACCCGCGACCAGCGGACGATTTTTTACACGGCTCTTTACCACGCCCTCCTCCATCCGAACGTCTTTTCCGACGTGAACGGCCAATACCAGGGCATGTCGCACAGCGGCGTCAAGAAAGCCGGCGGTTACACCCGTTACACGGTTTATTCCCTTTGGGACACCTACCGGAACCTCCACCCCTTCCTGGGCCTGGTTTACCCGGAGCGGGACCTGGACATGACCCGCAGCCTGGTGGAAATGGCCAAGGAAGGCGGCTGGCTGCCCAAGTGGGAGCTGGCGGGCAACGAGACCGGCGTGATGGTGGGCTGCCCGGCCGTGCCGGTGCTGCTGGACACCTACCGCCAGGGCTTGAAGAACTTCGACGTGGATTCGGCCTATGCCTCCATGGTGAAAAGCCTGAGCCCGGAAGGGAACAAGACCTACGGCGGCCTGAAGTCCCTCCTCCAATACGGTTACATCCCCAAGGACGACACCAGCGGCGATTACATCTGGGGGTCGGTGTCCACCAGCCTGGAATATTCCTACGATTTCTGGTGCCTGGCCCAGATGGCCAAGGACCTGAAGAAAAAGGCCGATTACGGGAAGTACATCCACCTTTCCGGCGTTTACCGCAACTTTTACGACCCCGCCACGGGCTTTTTAAGGGCCAAGAACAGGGACGGTTCCTTCCTGGACCCCTTCGACCCCCTGGCCACTTGCTGCGACCAAAGCTGGCCCGACAACGGGGGGCCGGGTTACGTGGAGGGCGGCGCCTGGCAGTACCTCTTTTTCGTGCCCCACGACATGGACGGGCTCCAGATGCTCCTGGGCGGGCAAGACGCCTTCGTGAAGCGGCTGCAGGAGTGCTTCGACGGCGGCCACTTCGACGCCACCAACGAACCCGACCTCGCCTGGCCCTACCTGTTCGATTTCGCGCCCCGGGAGTCCTGGCGCGCGCAAAAGCAAGTGCGGGAGATGATGGGGAAGTACTTCAAGAACTCGCCCGACGGCATTCCGGGCAACGACGATTGCGGGGTCATGTCGGCCTGGTACCTCTTCTCGGCGCTGGGCTTTTACCCGGTCTGCCCCGGGAGCAACAGCTACCAGATCGGCAGTCCGCTCTTCCGGCAGGCCACGGTGCATTTGAACAGGGAAGTTTATCCGGGAGGACTGCTGACGATCAAAACCAACAACAACTCGGACAAGAACGTCTACATCCAATCGGTGCTGTTGGACGGGGTCCCCTACAAGAAGGACTACCTGGACCACGATACGCTGGTTTACGGGAAGACCCTTACTTTCGACATGGGCGGCCGGCCCAAAAGGTGAGCCCGCCCAATCCCCGCGGGAAGGCTCCTTAAAAAACCACCTGGGATTGGAACACGCCCTTGGTATTGTCGGGCGCCTGGCCGGGCCCGGCGGCTTCCGCCAGGATTTCCAGGGTGAGGCGCAAGGGCGAGGAGCCCGAAGGCACCCAATTGGCGCCCGCCAGCCACCGCGTGGTGTTGTTGGCGGTTTGGGAAAGGTCCTCCACGTGCTCGTAGGCCGCGAAAGGCTGCACCGTCCCCACCCACCGGGAAACCTGCCCGTTGACCCCGAAACGCTGCTCGGAGCGCTGGATGAACTCTCCTTCCAGGGCGAAGTCCCTGGGGCCCCCCAGCACCTTCAAGTGAAACCCGGTGAAGGAAAGGGCCTTGGCGAATTCCTGGGTGCCGGGCGTGGTGAAGAGGGTCCCGTAGTAATAAGAGGCCCCGAGAAGGAGTCTCCCGTCCCCGAGGGAAAATTCCAGGCGCCCGCAATAATCCAGGTGGTCGCGCAAGCCGAAGCCGGAAGGCGGGTTGAAAAGCTGGTTCGGGCCCAGGCCTTCCACGGCCGCGAAGTCCAGGCGCAGGGGCTTCAGGTTCAAGGTGGCCATCAAGCCGTCGTCCCAGAAGCCCGCGCTGCCCCCGCCGGTCCCGAACAAGCCCTTGTTGATGGTGGAGTAGTCCACGGAAACCAACTGGGTGGGCGTATACATGCGGTTCAAGCCGAAGGGCGTCTTGAATTGGCCCGCCGTCAACAGCAGGGGGCCGGCCGAGGCTTCCTTGAGGAAGAACCGCCCGAAGTCAAAGGCCGCGTAACCGTCCAGCAGGATGACTCCGCCCGCCAGTTCGGGAAGCGCCACCACCTTCATGCCGGCGGCGGGCTCCCCGGAAAAATTCAAGCGCAGGTGCTTGAGCAGGGCCCCGCCGAAAAGAGTGGAAGCCCCACCGGCGGCGGACGAAACCGAGTTCCCGGCCGACAACCAGGACTGGAGGAACCCGGCGATCTTCAAGGGGGAGGCCGTGGGCGAGGGGGCCGGCGAAGCCGCCGTTTCCACGTCCTTCCCGGAGGCGCCGGTTTGGGCCTGCGCGGCGGCTCCCGTTGCCAGGGCGGCGAAGATAAGTCCGGCGATCATTCCCTTCTTTTTCATGGCACGATCCTTTCTTTTCTTCAGTTCGACGGCGGCCTCCCCCTTGGCTTGGAGGGCCGCGGGGACGGGTTCATTCTGGTTTGAAAAACCCCCGGCGATGGATGATTTGTATCACCCATTCCTTAACAAGGCGTTTCCGTTCCCTTGCGGGCGTAACAATGCCACGTGACATAAAGACAGCTGGCGTAAAAAGCCAGGAAGGTGAACAAGGCGGGGAGGGGGCTTCCGGTCAGGGCGATGGAAGTGCCGTAGCTTTTCGGCACGAAGAAGGCGCCGTAAGCGGCCATGGCGGAAACGAAACCGATGATGGTGGAGGATTCCTTGTTGGCCTCCTTGACGGCGGCGTCATAGGCCGGCGAGCCTTCCTTGGCGCCCTTCAACCTCCGCATCTTTTGGGCCCTGAAAAGAGTGGGGATCATGCGGAAGGTGGAGCCGTTGCCGATGCCAGAACCGATGAAGAGCAGCAGGAACATGGTGAAGAACCCCGTGAAGGCGCCCGGGTCGGCCTTGTGGGCCGCGAAGTAAATCACGCCCGAGAGGGCCAGGGCCATCCCCAGGAAATTCCAGAAGGTGACCGCCGCGCCGCCCACCTGGTCGGCCAGCCAGCCGCCGAGGGGCCGGACCAGGGACCCCACGAAAGGGCCCAGGAAGGCGAATTGGAGGGGGTTGACCCCCGGGAACTGGGACTTGATGAGGAGCGGAAAACCCGCCGAGTAGCCGATGAAGGAACCGAAGGTCCCCAGGTAGAGCCAGCTCATGATCCAGTTGTGCCGGTTTTTCAGGATCGGCAGCTGCTCGGCCAGGGAAGCCCTGGCGACCTTCAAGTTGTTCATGAAAAACCAGGAGGTGAAAAGGGAAAGCAGGATGAAGGGAATCCAGATCAGGGCCGCGTTCTGGAGCCACAAGACCTTGGTGGCGCCCTTCACCACGGCGGTTTCAGGGCCGCCGCCCCAGGTCCCGACAAGGGCGCCGGTAATGACGAGGGGCACCAGGAACTGCACCACCGAAACCCCGATGTTGCCGCCCGCGGCGTTCAAGCCCAGGGC
>JAICXI010000229.1 GCA_025980505.1 bacterium
CCCAAACGAACACCCCTACCGCCACATCCACCGACACCGTAACCTTCACCCCCACTTGGACACCCAGTTTGACCCCCACATTGACCGCCACTTTCACCCACACCCGCACACCCACACTGACGGTTACCTTCACTCCGACTCCGACGCCTACCAGCACCCCCGCCGCAACCTTTACGCCCACCAATACCCCCACCCCAATGGGGGCCTATTTAATCCAGTTGTCGGTTTACAACCAGTCGGGCGAACTGGTGACCACCCTCGCCACCTTCGGCATGGACACCGCCATCACCAGCTTCACGCTTCAAAACGGCGCCATCACCACGGATTCCCAGACCGTCCAGATCCTCTACGGGGGAATGATCCTTGGGACGTGGGATGCCACCAATTCCATCGGCGCCAAGGTCACCGCCGGTACTTACTTCATCAAGGTCCAGAGCACCGACCCCCGCGGGGGGGTCATCACCGTCACCAAGGACGTGACGGTGAACATCGCGCACCGTGCGCTTCACTGGGGTGTGGTCATGGTCCCCAACCCGATCAACTTGAACCAGACAACCCAGGCGCGGTTCCTCATCGGCGCCTCCGGCGGGCAGTTGACGCAGGCGAATATCAGGATTTACACGGTCACCGCTGAAATGTTGAGGACCAGCCTCACCAGCAACCCGGGCAACCCGGGCGAAGTGGATTGGGATATGAGCGGGGGGTCTATCGCCAGCGGCATTTACATCGCCGCGGTGGAAATACATTCGGCCAATGGCATCATCGGCCGTAAGATTCTCAGGGTCGAGATCATCCACTGATTCCCGTAAAAACCGCAGCCGGTCGGAATGGCCGGTTTAATTTGCTTTGATAAAGAGCGGCAAGTCGGGATTTTAATGGATGTGTTGTCCACGACGGGGAGGTGTAGTGGACAAATAAAATGTACGGTATAATTCCGTACAATATAGTATATTGTATGTGGAGGTAACGACAATGACTAAAGCTCTAAAGACCAAAGAAGAACGGATCGAACTGCGGGTACGACCCCAGGATAAGCGTTTGCTGGAAAAAGCGGCCCAAGCCCAAGGTTTAAGCCTCAGTTCCTATCTCGTGACGCGGTCCCTCCATGCGGCGCAAGAAGACGCAGTCCCGGTTAAAACTTACGTTCCGCCTAAACGGGATGTGGACTTATTCCTAAGGCTTCTGGAAAACCCTCCCGCACCAAATGAAAAACTTAAGGCGGCGGCACGGCGTTACCAAAAAGAAATATCCTAATCCGCTGTTATGACAGGCCAAAAATGGAAGTTTGTGCCGATTACGGAAAAACCAGACCTCGAATCTTTTGATTGCGGCATTTCCGAACTCAATGATTACCTGAAAAAGTACGCGGGCCAGAACCACCGCAAGGGTTTAGGAAGCACATACGTCCTCATTCCCGTCGAAGGAGAACCGGTCGCGGCTGGTTATCACACCTTGAGCATGGCTCAGGTGGAATTGCGTTTCCTTTCTGAATTCCAACGCAAAAACCTGCCGAAGTACCCAGTTCCTGCTGTTCGCTTGGGACGCCTTGCCGTTGACCGTCAATGGCAAGGAACGGGATTGGGGGAGATTTTACTGATTGATGCTATACGGCGGTCTGTTGTGGCCGTCCAATCGGTGGCGGCGAAGTATATGATTGTCGATGCCAAAAATAAAAAGGCCGAAGAGTTTTACCAACGGTACGGGTTTCAACCCTTTGAGGGCGGCTCACACTCGCTAGTGGCGGCAATTGATACATTAAAAGAACTTTTCGCGAAATAAAATGAGCGGCTAGGTTGTCCACGGCGGGGAGGTGTCATGGACAACCTGTCGGTGGCGGACCGTCGAGGCGGTTTAAACGGATTTCACTTTTCCTATTTTCCATCGGGTCCCCAAGTCCAATAGAGTCCCAAATATCCTACGGTATGATCGTCTCCCACGACGGAATGACCGCCGGAGAATAGAAGACTGAACCGGCGGGAGAAATTGAGCTGGCCCCCGAGGTTCACCAAAAGGAAGCCCTGGTCGGAGTCCGTGTCCCGGCCTTGGGCGAACACCTCCCCGCCCAACGTCAAGGCGCTGTTCAAATCCCTTTGAAGCAGCCATCCCCCGAAAGGGTAATTTCGCGCGCCGGGAGCGGCGTTGAAAGCGTAACCCCCGCCGCCATAGGCGGTCCAAGGCCCCCAGCTTTTTTGAATCCACAGGGGCAACCTATACCAAGTGAGTCCGTTGCCCAATCCTTTCGAAGAATCGCCGGTTGAGATTTCCGCCATTGGGAAAATCCCGATCTGGGGCAAGCCGGGCGTTTCTTCAACAAGACGGAACTTGATACCCGCCTCTGTATCCCCCAAACCGTAAGCGGACGCGCCTCCTTCCGGGGAAAAATAGGAAAGCGATGCCAGGATATGGAGTTGCACATCGGGCAGGGCCCCCCAATTAAACTCGATGGCCGGCCCCTGGGCCAGGGCGTTTCCATCCGACTTGTCCAGGGTTGAAAAGACATAAAACT
This sequence comes from bacterium, assembly GCA_025980505.1. Classification (GTDB taxonomy): domain Bacteria; phylum Oederibacteriota; class Muellerivitia; order Muellerivitales; family Muellerivitaceae; genus JAICXI01. Next base: position 2,507 of record JAICXI010000229.1, read on the forward strand.
CGAAGTGCCGGTAATCCACCGGCTCCGGGTCATCCGTTAAGAAAGGAGGTCCGGCCCAAACTTGAAGGGTCGTTGCCAGAAAAAGCGGGAACAAAAAACCTAAACATTTTCCCATGTATCACTCCCTTTTATTCAATCCATTCCAAACCCCGCCAGGATTCCCGCGAGAACCACCGCCAGCCAAAGCGGGACTTTCCAAAAACCGGCGAAGAAAAAGCGGTGGCCGCCGAGCGGATCCCCGTCATCGCCCTTTGCATCCGGCATAAGCCCGGTCGCTCGGCCACTTTCGACGGGCCGCGAATTCCCGGCGGGAATACCCCTGGGCGACAGGCCCGCCAAAAGAAGCCGGGCCCGGCCGGAAAAAAACGACGGGAATTCCGAGCAAGGTTGAATGCCCCTTGCTTTGGGGTGGAGACAATGGGGTCTTTGCCTTTCTTCAAGTCATTGGAGCGGGCCTAGCTTTCACGCCGAAACCTATTATAAATTACGGGGGATCGATGGGTCCCCCAAGCGGAAGGAGCCTTGCGTGAAATATGAAAAAATGGGGACGATGCACTTGGCGCCGGTTTCCAACAACCCCCGCCCCTTGGCCTTGGTTTGGAGGGTACACAGGGGGTCTCCCTGCGGGGGCCTTTCGGGAGATGGGCGGGGTGAGGGGTGGGGTGAAAACCCGTGAAATCACCCCACCCCGGCCCTCTCCCCTCGCGGGAAAGAGGCTCGAGGTCAAACCAACCGCCAACGGACTCCAAGTACGTCGTTCCGGAAAAAACGGATCCTGACCAAGCTGGCGGAGAGGGGCGGTTACACTTTTCAGGACGATGGGATGGGTAAATCCGGGTTGTCCCGTGGAGGGCTTTGCTTGCCTTGATGGGTTGCTTCTCGCCGATTTTTGGGGATGCCCCCAATGTACGGAAATTTTTTCAATCGCCCGAAAACCAGAACTTTCCACGGCGCCGCCGGAATGAATTTTCAGATGCTCCTTTATTTTGTCCGGCGGGTTTCGTTATCCTGTCACCCAATTCCACCACTTAAAGCGAGGAACCCATGAATCCCGAACAAGCCTATGAAGAACTTGTCCAGCGAATGAAGGAAATCGCGGTCTTGGGCAGCACCGCGGGCGTGCTGGGATGGGACCAGGAAGTCTACATGCCCGCGGCCAATTCGCCTTACCGGGCCGAACAGCTGTCCCTCCTGGCCGGCATGTGCCACCAAAAATTCACCGACCCCAAGGTGGGCGGGTTGATCGCCCAGGCCGAATCCTCCCCGGCGCTCACGGGCGACCCGCTTTCGGACAGCGCCGTCAACCTGCGCGAATGGCGCCGCTCCTACGAGCGCTCCACCAAGCTTCCCCAGAAACTGGTGGAGGAGATGGCGCGCGTCACGGCCCAGGCCCAAGTGGAGTGGGTGGAGGCCCGCAAGGAGAACCGGTTCTCCCGCTTCAAGCCATGGCTGGACCAGATCATCCCCCTGTGCCGGGAACAAGCCAAGTGTTACGGCTACCGGGACCACCCTTACGACGCGCTGTTGGAAGACTACGAACCGGGGCTCACCACCGCCCACCTGAACAAGCTTTTCCCCCCGCTCAAAAAAAACCTTTCGGAGATGGTGGCCAAGATCGCCTCCGCCAAGCGCCGGCCCGACGTCTCCATCCTGAAGCGTCCCTGCCCCCTCCCCGCCCAACAGGCCTTCTGCCGCAGGCTGTCCGAG
>JAICXI010000110.1 GCA_025980505.1 bacterium
ACCGGGACTTCCCCCGGGACTCCGACAACCACGCCCACCCTTTCCTTCACGCCCACAACAACAGCCTCGATGACGCCTTCGGCGACCCGGACAGCCAGCCCAACCTCCAGCTTCACTCCGACTCTCCCCGTGACCCCGACCTTCAGCTTCCCCTCGCTGGTACTTTATCCCAACCCGACGGACGGGAACCGGCCTGTCACCCTCAACCCGGCTCTGGAGGAAACCTCGGACGTGCGGGTGGAGGTTTTTACGGTGGCTTTCCGGAAAGTGCAGGACAGGACCTTCCCCCAGGTGGGGCCGGGCCAGGCGGTTTCGATCCCGGTGGCGGACCCATGGGGAAGGCCGTTTGCCAGCGGGCTCTATTACCTGAGGGTCTCCACGGACCGGGGCCACTTCATCCTGAAACTCCTGGTGCTCCGCTAAGACGGGGAAGAGGGAAGTGGAAGGGGGTCAAGGTCCTGCTGGAAGACCTTGGCGTTCTTTCGCCCGGGCACTTTTCCTGGCCGGCGTGGCTTCCCGCCGTTTCTATCTCTCCGCGTAATCCCGCAAACCCTTCTCGTTGGATAATTCCGCGTTGCGGTGCTCATCGACTTTGATCAAACCCTCGGCTTCCAGCTTGGCGAAGGAGCGGGAAACCACCTCCCGGACCGAGCCCAGGCGCGAGGCGATGACCGAATTGGTGGGGAGCTTCAGCTTTTTCAGCCGCTTTTCCTTGAACTCACGCAGCAAAAAGGCGGCCAGGCGCTGGTCCACTTCCTTCAAGGAAAGGGACTCCACCAGGGCCGCGGTTTTGCGCAGGCGGGAGGCCAGCAGCTTCAAGGCTGAGAGGGCGATGGTGGGGTGGATGGTTAAAAGCCGCTTGACGTCGCCCTTGGAAATGAAGAGGACTTCGGTGTCCTCCGCCGCCACCACCGTGGAGGGGTAGGGCATGTCGTCGAACACCGTTATCTCGGCGATCGTGGTGACGGCCCTTTCCACGTGGATGATCTGCTCCCGGCCCTCGGCGTTTTCGCGGAGCGCCCTGACGAAGCCCTTGGCGATGACGTAAAGCCCCTTGGATTCCTCCCCGGCGGTGAAAAGGATCTCGTCCTTTTTCAGCCGGTGCTCCACGCAGGCTTCCGAAAGGGCGTTTATTTCCTTGGCCGACAATTGGCCGAAAAGTTCGGTTTTTTTCAAGGCGGCTATTTTGTCCATGGCGGGTTCATCATAACCGCCGGCCGCCCGGACCTCAAGAAAACACCTCCGCATGACAAAAGTCACGGCGTTGGAAGGGGCCCGGAAGTAATTTTGAACCGGAAGTAAAAACAGCCGTTGAGGGGAGGATGCCATGAAGGAAAAGCAAAGCAATAGGACGGCCCCGGGGCGGACCCGCGCCAAGGAGGGGTTGGCCGGCATGATCGAGAGCGCCACCCAGGAGCATCACCCCTCCCTCCGCCGGCACATCCTCTGGCTTAAGCAGGTTTTCGCCAAGGTGGTGCAGGGCCATGACCACGAACACCCGGAAATCGTGCCCGTTTACATGTTGTTTCTCCAGATGAGCGACGACCTGGAGAGGCACATGGTCAAGGAGGAAAGCGTGATTTTCCCCTACCTGCTGAAGGCCGAAAAAGCCGCCGCGAAGGGTGAGAGCCCGGACCCCTCGGCCTTGAACTACCGCGGGGGGGACAACCCCCTGCAGATCATCCTGTGGGAACACGAGGCCACCCAACAGGATTGGGCGGAATTGAAAAAGATGACGTCCGATTTCACGGCGCCGGACGAATGCGGCTACGTGCAGGCGGTTTATTGGGGCTTGAAAAGACTGGAGCCGGCCCTGGCCGCGCACCTGGAGCTGGAAACCAACGGACTTTACCGGCGGGTGAAAAAGGACCGTTGGTTGCGGTGACGGATCGTGACTTAGGTCATGGGAAGGCCCGCGGGCCCTCCCTAGGATGGAGTCGGGAAAAAAAGGAGGAAGCAAATGAACATTGAAATCACCAAACCGGTGGGGGAGATCGCCACGGAGAACCCGGCTTTGATCCCCCTGTTGGAGGAACTCAAGATCGACTATTGCTGCGGCGGAAACCGCAGCCTGAAGGACGCCTGCGCCCTGGCCGGGGTCCCGGTGGAACAAGCGGTCGGTTCGCTGGAAAGGCTGGCGGCCCTGGCTTCCCGCCCCAAGGAGGAAACCGACTGGCGGCGGAAAACCATGGCGGAGTTGTCCGACTATATCCTGGAAAAGCACCACACCTACACCCGCAGCCAATTGGGACGGCTGAAGGTGCTGGCGGAGAAAGTCGTCCAGGTCCACGGGGTCCGGCACCCCGAATTGGCGGGCGTGAAGGGAGTGGTTAAGGAAATGGCCGAGGAGATGGAAGGCCACATGGCCAAGGAAGAGGAGCAGGTGTTCCCCTACCTGAAGGCCGTGGAAAAGGCGGGGGGCAAAAAGGACGGCATCCCCAATCCTTTCCAAGGGGGTTCCCTGGAAAACCATCCGCTGAAGGTCCTCATGTGGGAACACGGCATGACGGGCGAGGAGTTCATCGAACTCCGCCACATGACGGGCGATTTCATCCCGCCTCAGGACGCCTGCCAATCCTACCGGGCGCTTTACCGGGGATTGAGGGAATTGGAAGAGGACCTGCACCAGCATGTCCACCTGGAAAACAACATCCTTTTCCAAAAAGCCATGCAGGCCAACATTATCGACTGATGAGTTTTAAGTTCGGAGTTTTGGCTCCGGGTCTTGGAGGCTTTTAAGCCTGCGGTTTAAATCCACCCTCCGTTCTAGGTGGAGAACTGGGGGATGGCGACAAAAGCTTTCTTTTACCACAGGGACACAGCCTTAAATTCATGTTTTGTTTTCCTGATTTTCGGGTTTTGCCTGTGCCTTTGTGGTTGAGGTTCGTTACAGCTTCTTGAAATGGCGGCATCCAACGAAGTGAAGCGGGAAAAAGGAGATCAAGATGAATTCCATTACGAAGCTGGACGTAAGTTCCATGCCACCCAAGGAAAGGCATCCCCGGATTTTCGAGGTTTTCGACTGCCTGAAGCCGGGGGAGGCTTTCCAACTCGTCAACGACCACGATCCTAAGCCGCTTTATTACCAATTCAAACACGAACGGCCGGACCAATTCCAATGGCAGTACCTGGAAGAAGGGCCCGAGGTCTGGCGGGTTGACATCCTGAAAACAGCCGAGGGCTCCCGGGCCCAAGCCGCACCCGGCGGGGGCAAACCCGGATGGGCGTCTTCCCTCGACCCGTCCCAGGAAGTGCTTCTGGACGTGCGGCCCATGATCGAGCGGGGGGAAGAACCCTTCCAGGTTATCCTGAAAACCGTGAAAGGCCTCAAGGAAGGGCAGGCCTTCCATTTGGTTAATTCCTTCGAGCCCGCGCCCCTTTACGCCGTGTTGGGAAAACAAGGGTTCGAGCATTTTGCCGAATCCAGGGAAGGCGTCTGGAATATTTACTTCAAGAAACCGGTGGGAAAGGACGGGGCCCGGGCGGGTGGAACCCCGCCGGCCGCCGCCAACGACCCCTTCGACCGCATATCGACCCGCCAACCACGGGTGGAACTGGACGTCAGGGGATTGGTGCCGCCCGAGCCCATGATCCGGATTTTCGAAGCTTTGCCGTCGATCCCCCCGGGCGGGGTGCTCTGGGTGCACCATCACCGGGAACCGGTGCTCTTGTACGACAAATTGAGGGAGAGGGGCTATGAGGGCGTCACACGCAAGTTAGGGGATTCGGACTACAAGGTGCTCGTCTGGAAGAAAGAAGGGTGACCATGGAAGGTGCCGCCGTCCTCAAGCCCCCGCCGCCCACGCCGGAGCCTTCCTCGCCGCCGGCCATGCCTTCCTTCCAAATGGCCCCGTCCTTCCGGTTGGTGGGGCTGTACCTGGGCACGGGTATCACGGCCTTCCTGGCTCTCTGCGCGCTCTTGGTGGTTTGTTCCCCGGGGTTAAAGGGGGAATTTTTCCAAGGGAGGCTCCTGGCCTTGACCCACCTGACGGTGCTGGGGTGGGTATCCATGGTCATTTTCGGGGCACTCTTCCAACTGGTGCCCGTGGTGTTCGAGGCGCCCCTGTACAGTGAACGCCTGGCTTTCGCCCAATACGCTTTGTTCCTGCCGGGACTTCTGGGGATGGTCCTGAGTTTCTGGAATTTCAAATTGGGTGTCCCGCTCCTCGCCTCGGTGAGCCTGACGGCCTTGGCTTTCCTCCTTTTTATCGTCAACTTGGGAGTCACGCTGGCCCGGGCTAAAAGCCGGTCCCTGACCGGCCTTTTCATCGGAACGGGGCTTTTCTACCTGGCTCTGACCGCAACCCTGGGCTTCTTCCTGGCCTTGAACCTGGGTTTTCCTTACATCGTCCGGCGGGACCACCTGGATCTTTTGAAGATCCACGCCCATTGGGGGATGGCCGGATGGGTCGGCATGGTCATCATGGGCGTGGCGCTGAAGCTCCTCCCCATGTTCAGCCTGGCCCACGGTTTTTCCACCACCCCCGCCAAATGGGCCTACGGATTTTCCAACGCGGGGCTCATCGGCCTGGCTCTGGGGTGGTGGACCAACCCCGGGGGCGGGGTGCTCAAGGCGGGGGGCGTCCTGTTGGGGCTGGGGGCGGCTTGCTACCTCTACCAGGTCCGCCTCATCCACCGGTCCCGCTTGAGGCGCATGCCCGACTTGGGAATGCGTTATTCGATCCCGGCCTTTTCGCTGGTTTTGGTGGCGGCGGGATTGGGGTTGGGACTTCTTTTCCTGAATCCCCGGGAGGGGTGGCGGGACGGCGCGATCCTCACTTATGTTTCGGTCCTCCTTTTGGGCGCCTTCACGTTTTTGATCGTGGGACAGCTTTATAAGATCGTCCCCTTCCTCGTCTGGTTCCACACCTTTTCCAGCCAAGTGGGGTTGAAGCCCGTCCCACTCTTGAAGGACCTTTACGATGAGAAATTGGGGAGCCGCCAATTCTGGCTGATGAGCGCGGGCCTGCCGCTGCTTTGGGCGGACATTTTCTTCAACCAGGAGGCCTTGAGGCTGGCCGGGTCCCTCGGCCTGGCCCTGTCGGCCGCCTTGTTCGGCTGGAACATGGTCCATCTTTTCCGCTGGAGGTTTTCCCATGGCGACCGCTGAGGACATCCGTAAGGCCCTGACCTGGGTCGTGGACCCGGAGATCGGATTGAACATCGTTGACCTGGGCCTGGTCTACGGCATCGAGATCACGGAAAAAAAGGTGGCGGTCACCATGACGCTCACCACCCAGGGATGTCCCATGCACGACAGCATGAAGGTGGCCGTGGAGAACACGGTGAATCGCCTGGAACCGGATAAGGAAGCGGAAATCAAGGTGGTGTGGGATCCTCCCTGGACGCCGGACAAGATGACGCCCCAGGCCCGGGCCTACCTGGGGGTTTGAGGATCGGGGACACCCCGCCTTCGCCCGAGGGGGCAAAAATCACGGAATCGAACGACCGGATTGGGGGCCCTTGCCTTCCGCGTCCCGTGAACCCAATGGTTTTATCTCAAGGAAGGGGTCGTCATGCCTGAACCCAAGATCATTCAAGGCGGGATGGGAGTGGCCGTTTCCAATTGGAAATTGGCCCGTGCGGTGGCGCTGGCCGGGCAGTTGGGGGTGGTGTCGGGGACCGCGTTGGACAATGTCATGGCCCGCAGGCTCCAATTGGGCGATCCGGACGGCTCCATGCGGTGGGCCCTGGAGCGCTTCCCCGCGAGGGGGATCGCCCAAAGGATCCTCAAGCGTTATTTCATCGAAGGGGGAAAACCGCAGGGAGCGCCCTTCAAGGGGGTGCCCTTGTTCTCGTTGAATCCGCCCGAGGAACTGGTGGAACTGACCGTGGCGGCCAATTTTGCGGAGGTTTTCCTGGCCAAGGAAAACCACAAGGGGCCGGTTGGCATCAATTACCTGGAAAAGATCCAGCTTCCCACACTCCCCTCCCTTTATGGGGCGCTTCTGGCGGGGGTCGACTACGTCCTGATGGGCGCGGGAATCCCCCGGGCCATCCCGGCCGTCCTGGACCGGCTTTCCCGCCATGAGGAAACCACCCTCAAGATCCATGTGCAAGGCGCGGCGCCGGGGAAAGAATTCCACGCGTTTTTCAACCCCCACCGGATCCTCAAGCCGGCGAAGCCCTTGAAGAAGCCCCGCTTCATCGCCATCGTGTCTTCCGAAGTCCTGGCAACCACCCTGGTCCGCAAATCCCCGGTGCCGGTGGACGGTTTCGTGGTGGAAGGGGCCACGGCGGGCGGCCACAACGCCCCACCCCGGGGGCCGCTGCACTTGAACCCGAAGGGCGAACCGGTTTATGGCCCGAGGGATGGGGTGGATTTGGACGGAATCAAGGCCCTCGGCCTGCCCTTTTGGCTGGCGGGTTCCTACGCCGATCCCGGAAAATTGAAGGAAGCCCTGGCCCGGGGCGCGTCCGGTATCCAAGTGGGGACCTTGTTCGCCTACTGCGAGGAATCAGGACTGACGGACAAGGTCAAACAACAGGTGATCCAAAAAGCCCTGGAAGGCCGGGTGGAAGTCTTCACCGATCCCGTGGCCTCGCCCACGGGTTTCCCGTTCAA
>JAICXI010000226.1 GCA_025980505.1 bacterium
CTGCTAGCGGTTGGCTTTTAGCTGAGGGCTAACCGCTGATTTTCAGGGCGTGCAGAGCTTCCATTCCTCGCCGGCCATTTCCCTGACCTTGTCCAGCACCCGGGCCAGGGGCACCTTGACGGGTTCCTTTTCACGGCGCCGCTTCACTTCCAGGACGCCCTCCTTCAAGCCCCTCGCCCCCACGCGCACGGACAGTGGCATGCCCAGCAAATCCGCGTCCTTGAACTTGAACCCGGCCGTGGCGTCAAGTCGGTCATCATAAAGGACCTCGTAACCCGCCTTCTTTAAATCCTCGTAACATTGGTCGGCGGCCTTGGCCACCTCGGGGTCGGCGGGGTTCAAGAGGAGCAGATGCACCTGATAAGGCGCGATGGAAATGGGCCAAAGGATTCCGTCCGCGTCGTTGTATTGTTCGATGGCGGCCCCCACGGTCCGGGTCACGCCGATGCCGTAGCAACCCATGACCGTCTCGTGGTCCTTCCCGTCTTCGCCCAGGTAAACGCACTTCATGGCCTTGGAATATTTGGTCCCGAGTTTGAAAGTCTGGCCCACTTCAATTCCCCGTCCTGTTTTCAACGGCTTGCCGCACTTGGGGCAGCCGTCGCCGGTGACGACGCTTCGAAAGTCGTTGTACCAGGGTGCGGGACAGTCACGACCGATCTCCACGTGGACCAAGTGCTTGTCCTTGGCAAGGGCGCCGGTCACATAATCATGGCCGTCTTTCAAGGCGTTGTCCGCGAGGACCTTGACCCCTTTGAGTCCCACCGGCCCGGCGAAACCCACCGGAGCGCCGGTCACTTCCATCACTTTCTCCGCCGGGGCCAGGACCAACTCCGTGGCGCCCAGGGCATTCTGGACCTTGACCTCATTGACCTCATGGTCGCCGCGCACCAGCACCGCCACCGGCTTGCCGTCGGCGATAAAGACGAGGGTTTTGATGAATTGCCGGGGCGGGAGTTTGAGCAGTTCGCTCACATGTTCCACCGTGTGTTTCCCGGGTGTCTCAACGGAAGCATAGGCTTCCGAAGCGGCTTGGGAAACGGCGGGCGGGGTTGGAACACCCACCGCTTTTTCCATGTTGGCCGCGTAGCCGCAGGCCTCGCACAGGGCGATGGCGGCTTCCCCGCTTTCCGCCAGTACCATGAATTCGTGGGTGAAGCTCCCGCCGATCAAGCCCGAATCGGCTTCCACCGGGGAGCAAAGCAATCCGCAGCGCTTGAAGATGCGCTTATAGGCTTCGAACATGGCCCAGTAGGTCTTGTCGCAGGCCGCGTCGTCCACGTCGAAGGAATAACCGTCCTTCATGAGGAATTCCCGGCTTCGCATGACGCCGAAGCGGGGCCGCACCTCGTCGCGGAACTTGGTGGCGATCTGGAAAAGGTTCATTGGAAGCTGCTTGTAGCTCTTCAGTTCCCGGCGCACCAGGTCGGTGACGACTTCCTCGTGCGTGGGCCCCAGGGCGTAATCCCGCTCGTGGCGGTCCTTGACGCGCATCAGTTCCTTGCCGTACTTCTGCCACCGGCCCGTCTCCTGCCAGAGCTCGGCGGGCGTCATGATGGGCATCAGTACTTCCTGGGCTCCGGCGCGTTCCATTTCCCCGCGGATGATCTGCATGACCTTGAGGATGACCCGTTGGCCCAGGGGCAGGTATTCGTAAAAACCGGAAGCCACCTTGCGCATCAACCCGGAACGGAGCATCAGCTTATGGGACGGGATTTCCGCCTCGCCGGGGGTTTCTTTCACGGTGGGGATGAAGGACTTGGACACTCGCATTTAGAACCTCAAAAAGAAAATTGAACCACCAAGGGCACAAAGCTCGCCAAGAAAGGCTTGATACACCGACCTCAGATGTAGCGCAAAAAAGAAGGCCACGGAAATCCGTGGCCCTGATGAAAGACTATTGTCGTCAAAGGATTTGTTTGGGCAAGCAATTTCTAGGTCTTACTTGGTGCCCTTTGTGCCTTTGTGGTTCAAACGCCTTAAGCCTTGGGGGTGGTCTTGTCCATTTCAGCGGCCCTTTTCCTGATCTCGCCGATCAAGTGGGGCACCAGTTCCTCTTCCTTCAGGCGGGTCTTGACCTCGCCCTTCTCGAAGATCACCCCGTGGCCCTTTTCCGCGCAAAGGCCGACGTCGGCCTCCGCGCCCTCGCCCAGGCCATTCACCACGCAGCCCATGATGGCCACCCGCATGGACGTCTTCATGGTCAGGGTGGCGGTTTCCACCGCGTCCACCATGGATTCCAGGTCCACGTGGCAGCGGCCGCAGGTGGGGCAAGCCACGATGTCCACGCCTTCCTTGCGGAAACCCATGGACCGGAGCAGGTGGGTGGCCACCTTCACTTCCTCCACCGGATCGGCGGTCAGGGAGACGCGGATGGTGTCGCCGATGCCGTCGGCCAGGACCGCGCCGATACCCGCCGCGCTCTTGGTGATGCCCTGCATCTTGGTGCCGGCCTCCGTCACGCCCACGTGGAAGGGGTAGTCGCATTGCTCGGCCAGGAGCCGGTAGGACCGGATCATGGTGGGCACGTGGGAGCTTTTGACGGAGATGATCATCTGGTGGTAGCCGAGGGATTCGATGAAGCGGATGTGCCGCATGGCCGATTCCACGATGGCTTCGGGCGTGGGGTGGCCGTATTTCTCGATGAGGTCCTTCTCCAGGGAGCCCGAGTTGACCCCCACGCGCATGGCCACCTTGTACTTCTTGCACTTCTCCACCACCTGGGCCAGCCGGTCGAGCCCCCCGATGTTGCCGGGGTTGATGCGGATCTTGTCCGCGCCCTCGTCGATGGCGTCCAACGCGATCTGGTAGGCGAAGTGGATGTCGGCCACCAGGGGGACCCGCATCCTGGCCTTGAGCTTGGAAACGGCCTTGAGGGACTTCTGGTTCTCGACCGTCACCCGGATGATCTCGCAGCCCGCGTCCTCCAGGCGCTTGATCTGGTCCAAGGTCTCGTCCACCTCGTAGGTGAGCGTGTTGGTCATGGATTGGATGGAAATGGGGGCGTCCCCTCCCACCTGCACTTTGCCCACCTTGACGGGGCGGGTCTTGCGCCTCTGGATTTCAAAGAATTGTTCGGCCATTGAAAAGCTCCCCTCATTTAAGAAACGCGTAGATTATCCGGCACAGGGGGGCTTGTTTCAAGGCAACAATCGGCCCAAAAGGACGGGAAAACCGGCTTTGGAAAGCGGAGGCGGATCATAGAAGGCCGGCTTACCGTTCCTTTATATTTGACACGTCATTTTTCCCGGAGGCGACCATGGAAAACCTGAAAATTTTGACCCAGCTGAAGGCCGTGATCCAGGCCGACGTGATCAAGCATTTCGGCCGGGCCCTGCCCGACCGCCGGAGCCTGGAGGCCGTCCAGCAGCACGGCCAGAAGTTGTTGGACGCCTACATGAAGGAACTGATGAAGCAGTCGCCCGAGCTCCAAAGTCAGTGGGCCCTGGGCCATCCCTTCAAGGTCACCTCCCGCATGAGCGTGGAGACCCGCACTTTCGAGATCGACATCACCGCCAAGGACAATCCCTAAAGCCGACTTGGATTTTTTTGATTGTCCGGCCGGTTCCCGCCCCTCTTTCAGAGGGGGATGGGCTGAACCGGTTGGAATTTTTAATGGCGGATTTCGTTACCGCTGGACCAGCAGCCTCATCACCTGGTGGGTTTCCTGCCCGCCGATCCTGAAGTAAAGCACCACATAGTAAAGTCCGTTGGCGACGCTCAGCCCCGAGCGGTTCAAATCCAGCGTGTAAAGGTGCGGGCCCGGCGTTGCCGGCAACGCGTCATCCTCGTCGATCTTCCGGAAGGCCGTGGTAAAGACCTTCACCTTCACTTGGTCCGTCGGCGAATCCACGCGGTAATAAAACTGCAGCGGCCCCGGGCCCATCAGCGGGTTGGGGAAAAGAAGGTTCACCGGCGCGGCCGTGGAAGTCGAGGTGGGCGTCCAAGTAACGGTGGGGGTCGAGGTGGGGGTGGAGGTCGCGGTGCGGGTGGCTGTGGCGGTGGCCGTGAAAGTGGGCGTCCGGGTCCAAGTGGGGGTGGAAGTCCGGGTGAAAGTCGAGGTGGCGGTGGAGGTGGGGGTATCCGTGGGGGTCGGGGTGAACCATGTGCCGGTGGGGCTCTCGGTGGCCGTGAAAGTGGGCGTCGGGGTCCAAGTGGAAGTGGGCGTGTTGGAAGGCGTCGGCGTGGCCGTCAACCGGGATTTTCCAAGCCCCGGCGCCGC
>JAICXI010000460.1 GCA_025980505.1 bacterium
ACGCTCGGGCAGCACGGCAACTGGGTGAAGGTTCTCTTGCTTGCCGCCACGGTGTGCATGGTGTCGGTGGTGGCTTATTACGCCATACCTTTCGGCAAGCCCAGCGTCGATTTGGTGGGGTTGGGGCTGGCGGTCCAGGGATTGGACGGCAAGGCCAGCGGATTGAACTATTCACCGGACGGCAAGAAAGTGGCTTTTTGCCTGAAAGCACCGGACGGGTATTTCGTCCAAATCGTTTCGCCCGAGAACGCGGCCCTGCCGGCCTTCCGGATTCCGGTGGGGGATGATGCCTGCCGCCCGGTCTTCGTCAACGGCGGGAAGTCCCTGATGGTGGACGCGGCCAAGGGCGGGGAGCGCGGCCTTTGGATGGTGAATGCCAACACGGGGGCCATCAAGGTCCTCCATCGGCACGGAGTCCAGCCCCTGGGCGACGGGACGCCCTGGTCGGAAAAGACGGGTCAGTTCCTTTATGCCCTCCGGACGGACGCCGGGTACCAGCTGAACGTCTTGTCCGCGGCCCGGGGTAAATCCAAGGTCCTGCTGCGGTCGGCCAACCCCATTGAAACGCCTTCCTGGACCTTCTCCGGGGGGGACGTCGCCTATGCGGACGGCCTCCACGGTTTGTTTTACGTCTACAACCTCAAGACCCGGCACGCCGACCCGCTTTTGTCCGACAGTGAGCGGCCCGATATGGCGAAGCTCCTGAAGGCCGACCCGGTCCGGGAAGTCCTGCCCGCGCCGGACGGGTTCCGCTACCTTTACGTCACCCGGAGGAAAAACACCTGCGCGATTTGGGCGGTCCTGGCCGACGGAACCAAGCGCAAAAAGCTTTACCAGACCCAAGCGGAGATCCGGGATGTATCCTGGATTTCGGACGCGCAAAAGGTCGTCTTCGAACAAAGGGAGCGGAAATTGGGCTTCCTCCTGAAATCAACGGGCGTCCAGGTCCTGGACGCGAACTTGGGAACCCTTGAAAGCCTCATTCCCCCCCAGGTTTCCGACTCCGCGCCGGCGGTTTCACCCGACGGGGTGAAGGTGGTTTTTGCGGCCAGCCAGGGCTTATGGTATTCTTCCGGTGGCAAAACCGGCATTTGGGTGGCGCTTCTCCGGTAATCGGCTTCGGCCTGTCGGAAGGTTTTTTTCATGGGGTACTTTTCCTGCGACCGTTTCAGGCGCTTGCCGGTTTGGGCCGGGACCGGCGTGCTCCTCCTGTCCCTCCTTTTTCCCTCCAAGCCCTGGGCCCTCGAGTTCGGGGCCAATAAGGTCCGCTACCACACCGACCACCGGTGGAAAATCTTCGAAACCGAGCATTTCGACATTTATTATTACCAGGAATGCGAGCCCCTGGCCCGCCTGGCGACCCAATACGCCGAAAACGCCTTCCGCGAAACCGCCAAGATCTTCGATTTCGTCCCCAAAACCAGGATACCGGTTTTTATTTACGGCACTCCCCAGGAATTCCAGGAAACCAACATCACGCCCGAACTGCTTCCCGAAGGCGTGGGCGGATTCACCGAGGTGTTTAAAAACCGCATCGTGGTCCCCATGGACGGTTCCTATTACGAATTCGAGAAGGTCCTGCACCATGAGCTGACGCACGCTTTCCAATACGACCTGATTTACGGGGAGGGATGGCGTTCGGTCAACCTGTTCAAGGCGGTTTTCGTGCCCAATTGGATGATAGAGGGCATGGCCGAGTGGAACGCCCGCCATTGGGACCCCCAAGGCGAAATGGTCCTGCGGGACGCCATCCTGAACGACCAAACCTTTCCCCTCAGCCTTCTGGATTCCTTCGACCATTTTCAGCAGGTTTACATGGCCTATAAGGAATCGGAGAGCCTGTTGGATTACGTTTCCCAGGTTTACGGGCCCGAAAAGGTCCCCCTGTTGTTGAAGCGCATGGCCGCCAACCAGCAACCCGACTCGGCCGTGAAGGCCGAGCTGGGGGTCACCCTGGACGAACTTTATGGGAACTGGAAATTCTTCCTGAGATCCCAGACCTGGTCCCGCATCAACGGCATGCC
>JAICXI010000430.1 GCA_025980505.1 bacterium
AACAAGCGTTCCCGCAGGACACGGAAAGCCGGGGGCTTCAGGAAAATCAGGATCGCCTCCCGTTGCTTCCCTTTCAAGGCCCTTCCACCCTGGACATCGATGACGAAAAGGACGTCCTTCCCCTTGGCCAACTGCGCCCGCACCCAGGCGGAAGGGGTTCCGTAAAAGTTCCCGTGGACGCGGGCCCATTCCAGGAAGGAGCCGCTTTTAATCATGCGTTTGAACCGGCCGGGCGTGACGAAAAAGTAATCCCGCCCGTCCCTCTCGCCCGGCCGGGGTTTGCGGGTGGTGCAGGACACGGACCGGACGATGTTCTTGTCCCGCTTCAGCAGCCGGTGGGCGATGGTGGTTTTCCCGCCGCCCGAGGGCGAGGACAAGACGATCATCAAGCCCCTGCGTTTTCTCAACGCCATGGCTCACCCCAGGGCCCTTCGGGGCCGTTCAGTTCATAAAGATTGGAAGGCAATTCTTTTAATCCCTTTTTCACGGAACCGACAGGATGCCGAACCCGGCATCCGTTGCGGGGTTTGCACCCGGAGGGGCCTTTCCCGGAGCCGGCCCGGGGAACCCTTTCGTATCCTTCATCTTCGCGCCTCCAACGGCCCCGAAGGGGCCGGGGGCGGCGCCCGTCGGACTATTCGATGTTTTGGACCTGTTCCCGCAGTTGCTCCAACAGTTCCTTCAGGCGGACCACGCTTTGGGCCATCTTGGAATCGGCCGATTTGGAACCCACCGTATTGGCTTCCCGGTTCATCTCCTGGATCAAAAAGTCCAGTTTGCGCCCCACACTCCCCTTTTCCCGCACGGCTTCCCCCAGGGCCTCCAAATGGCTGTCCAGGCGGGTGAGTTCCTCGGCGATATCATGCCTCTGGAGGAGGAGGCCTTCCTCCGTGGAAAGCCGGATCTGGTCCTGGAGCGGCTCGGGCAGGAATTCCGCGACTTTTTCCCGGAACGCCTTTATTTTTTCCCCCATCACGGCCTTATGCCTCTGGCGGATCTGCTGGACCACGCCCGTAATATCCCGCGCCCTTTCCGCCATGTCTTTCCCGAGACGGGCGCCTTCCGATTGGCGCATTTTCTCGAGGGCCTTGAGGGCCTCCTGCACGGCTTCCAGGACCGCTTTTTTCTGCTCCGTTTCCTGCCGTTCCTCTTCCGTCGTCTGCAGCACCTCCGGCATCCGGAAGAGGCTCTCCACCGAAAGTTCGCCCTTCAACTTGAAGCGCTGGGAGGCTTTTTTCGCGGCCCGCAGGTATTCGGTCACCAGGCCTTCGTTGACCTGGACGGTTTTGGCCCGCCCGGGGGACAAGTCTTTCAGGAAAAAATCCACCTTCCCGCGGGTCACCGAGGAAAGGATCAAGTCGCGGACTTCCGGTTCCAGGAACTGCAGGATCGAGGGCAGTTTAACCGAGATGTCGTGGTACTTGTGGTTGACGGTCTTGATTTCCGCCACCACTTGGACGGCCTTGTTTTGTCCCGTTCCACGCCCGAAGCCCGTCATGCTGCGCATAATTCCTCCCAAGCGGAAATTTCACCCAGCCCTTTTCCCCGCGGGGGCGCACTGCATGGCACGGCCTTCCTTTTTCGGGGGGCTCTTGAAGGGTACGGGGGACAAATTACACCAAGTCGAATGGCCGTTGCAAAAATAATCGGATTCAACCGGCAGCGGCCCGGTTCCGGGGAAGCCGGCCGCTAATGGAGAACGGCCACCTTGCCGGTTTTCGTCAGCAGCGTGGAACCGTCGTCCGCCTGGACCACAAAGACGTAAATCCCGCTGGCAACCGGCTCATGGAGCCGGTTCCGCGTATCCCAGTCCAGGAAGTTGGTCCCCGCGCCCGCCGAAAGGGCGGTTTGATAAACCAGTTCGCCCGACAGCGAGAACAGGGACAAACTCACCCGGGCCGGCCTCTCCAGCTTCACGTCGAACCGGACGGGTTGTCCGTTCCGGGAGATGTTCGGCCGGGCTTGCGCGGACAACCCGGATGGGGCCGCGGTGGGGGTGGGTGTTTCGGTGTCACCGGAGGAAACGGAATCGGCTGCGACGGATTTCTTCCGATTCGGCGGATCGGAAGTCCCGCCGGGCTCCTGGCCCCAAACCAACTGTCCGTTCTGGTAGAGGGTGACTTTGTAGGTCGGTGTGAATTTGCCGAAAGCCCCGTAGCTGTAGTCATTGTCCTGGACCATGGGGCTCCCATCGCTTTTATTAAAACGGGTGGCGAGAAGGATTTGATCACCCGGGTCCAACCGGACCCCGTCCTTGAATTTCACGCTGAGGTAATGGGTTTGCCCCCCCC
>JAICXI010000150.1 GCA_025980505.1 bacterium
CCTCTTTCCGGAAAGTGGCGGATCAAACCTATCCGGACCTTCCCGCGGGCCCACAGAAGCTGGAGCTGGATTTGAATGATTCCCGGGGGAACTCGCTGGCTGACGGGCTCTATTACGTGGTGGTGAAGGCGCCGGCGCGGAGCGACACGACCAAGCTGCTGGTACTGCGATGAAAGGCACGAAAAGGGAAACGGTGGCGTAAAAATCCCAGACACTTTCTCCATCCCTTGCGTCCAATGGGGGTCAGGCGGATCAGCACAAGCTTCTTCAGATTTCCCAAGGCAGGGAAGAACCGGAACACGGTATTGCGAACTTTCGACCGGAGGAGACCTCCTATGCGCAACTATTTTTTCGGTAAAGCCGCAAGAAGGGCTTTGGCGCTGGCCGTCGCCTGTTTCCTCCCGGGGATGGCGAAGGCTCAAACCGCGCCCTTGACCCTGACCCTGGACGCGGGCACTACCGTCACCTCCTTCATTCCCTTCCACGTCTTCGGCGCCAACACCGCCTACTGGGTCTCCAAGGCCGATAACCTGGCCGCCCAACCGCTGGTTCAGGCTGCGGGCAACTACTTCCTGCGTTGGCCGGGGGGCGGTCAGTCGGACAATTACCACTGGAACGGGACCGGCTCCTTCGACGCCTCCGGCCGCTGGGTGCCGGACAACACGAATTATTCGGCCGGTTTTGTGTCCATCTTGGAGCACCGGGGCACCACTTCACCCTTCACGAATTGGGTCGACCAGGATTGGAGTTCGCACGTCGTGGACGGGGACCCTTCCACATCCTGGCTCTCGAACGCGGGCACGAACTTCCCCAACCACCAGTGGGTGGAACTGGACCTGACAGGACAGTTCGCGCCCGGGGGCGTCACCCAGGTCAGCGGCGTCACCATCCTGTGGGGTACCCCCTCGGCCTCGTCCTTCCAGGTGCAGTATTGGAGCGGCTCCAACTGGCCTCCGCCCTACCAGGGTTCCAATGAATCGCTCTGGGTGAACACTTCCGCCGGAACACTCGCCGGCTCGGGAGACGGGACAACCCAGGGCGTGACCTTCAACACGGTCTCCACCGAATATCTCCGCGTCCTCCTCACCTCCAGCAAGGCCGGCCCGGGAGGGACCTATTCCATCGCCGAACTTTACGTCGACGGTCCCTCCGGACAGGTTAGCCGCAACACCGGCACCCAGACCAACGGCACGCCGAACCAGGCTTGGGCCGCGGCCTCCTCGACCGACAACGCCAGCACCTTCTATTACAACCCCGACTTCAACTTCGAGGACTACATGGCCTACTGCAACTCCTTCACTCCCCACGCCGTGCCGCTCATCACGACCAACCTCGGGACCGGAACCCCCCAGGAAGCCGCCGCCTGGGTGCATTACGCCAACGTGGTCAAGGGATACGGCATCAAGTACTGGCAGGCCGGCAACGAGGTCAACGGAAGGTGGGAGACCGGAGGCCCGGTCAACGCCGCCGACCACGTGAAGCGTTTCATCCAGTATTACGAGGCCATGAAGGCGGAAGACCCCTCCATCCTGGTCGTCGGGCCGGTGATGGCGATGAACGGCGACATAACCTCCGAGTCCTCGATCCTGTATGACGGCCGTTCCTTCATCGAGGATTACATCCGGCTGACCGCCGCCGCGGGGGTCAGCCTGCACGGGAACGCCAGCTACTACTTCGACGGCCTCGACTTCCACTGGTACCCCTTCTGGGGATCCTTCGGCGCGGCCCAGGCCCTGAACGCGGGCGGCCAACTCGACTCCCTGGCCGTGAACATTCGGGGCCTGCTCACCAGCGCCGGGGTGACGGGCGTGGACAACATCCCCTTCATCATGAGCGAGTACAACTCGACCGCCGACGAGCAGGACTTCAACGTCCAGCTGGGAAACGGCCTCTTCGTCGCGGAGACCCTGGGCCATTTCATCACGGCCTTCGGGCCGGCCGCTCACGCCAATTACTGGGCCGTGATGAACGGGGGCACCTGCGGCACCGTCCCCACGGGCGGCGACCCGGGATACCTCAACCGGGCCAATGACGGTTACCTTTACCAGCCCCGGGCCGGCTACTGGGCCATGCAGATGTTGACCCACGATTGGGCCCTCCCCGCCGACACCCGCGGCCATTCCCTGGTGCGGACCTCCGCCAACGGCGAGCCCGGCACCGAGTTGACCGCCTACTCGGACTACCGTCCCGACGGCGTGCTGGCCCTGGCCGTGGTGAACAAGGACCCCGTGACCGTCTTCGACGCGGTGGTGAGCGTGGGTCCCTTTGTCCCCAACGATACGGCCAGGGGATGGTCCTTCGATTCCTCCAACTACCGTTGGGTCACCACTGGCTCCACTCCCTACCACGCCGACCCTGATGCGGCTCCTTCCACTTTCACCGCCGCCGGTTCCAGAGGGGCCTTTCCCGTGACCTTCCGGCCTTTTTCCATCACGGTTCTGCAGTTCACCAACTCGGGGGTCCCCACCAACACCCCCACCGCCACCCTCACAACCACCCCCACCCCGACCCCCACGCCGGTCCCTCATTACGGACCCGTGACCTTGGTGGACGATTTCGAGGACCCGGCCCGGGACGGGGTCCCGCCGGCGCGCACGGATCTTTGGGGCGGGGGCTGGAGCCTTTCCGTGGCCGCTGGGAGCGGCATCACGGTCAGTTACGGCGCGCCCGGCGCAGCCGGCACCGGCCGGGCGGCCAGCGTCTACGGGACCATCGGCGCCTCACCCACCCCCGGCTGGTCCAACGCCACCGCGAGCCTGGCCGGTCAATGGCCCTCCAGGCCCTTCAACCTGGCCACCGGCGGAATCGTGGGGCTGGAATTTTGGTTTTACGGCGACGGCGCCTCCTACCGGGTGACCCTGCCCAGCCAGGCCGTCACCGATTATGATTACTACGGCGTCCAGGTCACCCCGCCCAAGGGCCAATGGACCTTCTACCAGGTCCCCTTCTCCGCCATGACCCGCCAGGGATGGGGCACCCAAACGGGCCTGCCCGCGGCCTTCAAGGGGACGGATTGTACCGGGATCCAGTTCTCCACCCAGGGCACAGGAGCCTTCGCTTACCGGATCGACCAGGTCGGCTTCTACACCGCCGCCGGGACGACCCCCACTCCGACTCCCGTCACAAGCCAGAGCCCCACCGCCACGCCATTCTCCCAGGGATCCGCCCCCGTGATTTATCCCAATCCGTGGCGCGGACAAGACCTCGCGAAGGTTCAGCTGTGGTTGAAGGAGGCCGGGCCGGTCCGGATGGGCATCTTCACCTCCTCCTTCCGGAAAGTGGCGGACCGGACCTATCCCAATCTTCCCGCCGGGCCCCAGAAACTGGGGCTGGACCTGAAGGACTCCCGGGGGGATTCGCTTGCCGACGGGCTCTATTACGTGGTGGTGAAAACACCTTCAGGAAGGGATACGGCCAAGCTGTTGATACTGCGCTGAACGTTCCAGAAACAAGAGGGAATCCCGGGGCCGGCCGGGTGACAGGCCCTAAAATCCTATTCGCCCAAGGCGTTGATGTCCCAGCTCTCGACCCACCTGGACGGAGCACCGCCTTGGACGGCCTTGATCATGGCGCGGCCCAGGATACGGGTGGTGGTCACGTGCCGGGGAAAGAGCTTCCGGGCCGGGGGGAAGAGGAACCCAAACAGGGCCAACAGGACCCGGTACAGTTTGACTTTCGTCGTGATGCCGTCCAGGGGTTGGATGGCGCCGGGGCGGAACAGGTAGACCGCCTTGAAAGGCAGCTTCAAGAGGTCGTTCTCGGTCCGGCCCTTGACCCGCGCCCACATCAGCCTTCCCCTTTCCGTGCTGTCCGTGCCCGCGCCGGAAACGTAAAGGAAGGTCATTTGCGGGTTCCGGCGGGCCAGGGTCTCGGCTGCGGCCAGGGTGAAATCATAGGTGACGCGGCGGTAGTCCGCCTCCTTCATGCCCGCCGAGGAAACGCCCAGGCAGAAAAAACAGGCGTCATAACCCGCAAGCTCGGACTCGATGCCGGTGAAATCCGTGAAGTCCTTGTGGATGATTTCGCGGAGCTTGGGGTGGGCATGGTTGAGCGGCGCGCGCCCGATGGAAAGGACCCGGGAAACTTCCGGGTCCAGGAGGCATTCCCGCAAGGCTCCCCGCCCCACCATGCCCGACGCGCCGAAAAGGATGACTTTCATTCAAACCTCCCCATTAACCACCGTGAACACAAAGTCCACGGGGCACGGATGAAACCGAAAGTTTGACCGAACACTCCAACCGGAGAAGAATTTAAGCCTCCCCATTTAATAAGAACCAGGCATGGTTGAGCGAAGCCAAAAAACTGATAAAGGTGGCGGATTTTTCGATCCGTCATTGCGAGCCTCGAATTTTGCGGCGAACCCTTCGACTCGCTTTGCCCGCCCAAGGCGTTGCAACCAAGCCGGCGGCGAGCGACCGAAGGGAGTCGGACCCGTTCATGGGTGGTTTGAAGTTGTGGGTTTTGCCGCGGGCAAAACCACTTATTTAAGCTGAGATTGCTTCGTCATAACCGCCCCGCTATTCGCGGGTCATTCCCCGAAACGACAGATTAAAAACAATTCGAAAGAGAGTGGGTTTTAACTCTTTTCAAACATCCATCAAGAATGCCGGTTCTCGGAATCAACCTTTCCCTTTTCCACCGTTTCCGAACCCTGCTTCCGCTTCTCCTCCAACTCCTCCCACCGCCGAAACAACGCGTCCACCCGGACCTGTTCCAGGTCCACTTCCTTCTGCCGTTCCAAAAGCCGGGAAACGTCCCGGGCCACGGAGGGGTCCTCCAGCCGGGCCTTGGCGGCCTTCAGTTTTTCCTCGGCCGCGTGGATGGCCTTTTCCATTCCTTCCAGTTCCTTTTGTTCCTTGGAGGACAAGGCCTTGGGGAGGTGGATGGAGGGCGGACGGGCGGCGGGAGTCCCTTGGGTTTTCGGGCCGCCCTTGGTTTTGGCCCTGGCGCGTTCCTGTTCCCGGAATTCCTCCCATTGGGCCAGGTCCGCGAAAAAGCCCGCGTTGCCCCTGCCGTCCAGGGCCAGGATCTGGCGGCTGACCCGGTCCAGCAGGTAACGGTCGTGCGTCACCAGCACCAGCGCGCCCGGGAATTCGGCCAGGCTTTGCTCCAGCACTTCCAGCGAGGGGATGTCCAGGTCGTTGGTGGGTTCGTCCAAAAGCAGCAGGTCCGCGGGCATCAGCATGAGCCGCGCGATCAGGACCCGGGACTGCTCCCCTCCCGAGAAGCGGCTCAAGGGCCGGTCCAGTTGGTCCGTGTCGAAAAGGAACCGCGTGGCCCAACTGGCCACGTGCACGGGCCGGTCGCGGTAATAAACGTAGTCGCCCTTCTCGCAAAGCGCCTGGCGCAGGGTCTGGTCCAGGTCCAGTTGGTCGCGGTGCTGGTCGAAGGTCACCACCCGCAGCTTTTCGGCTTGTTTGACCGTACCCGAGTCGGGTTGGAGCCCGCCCGCCAGCATCCGCAGCAGCGTGCTCTTGCCGCTGCCGTTCTCGCCCAGGAGCCCCAGTTTGTCCCCGGGGGTCAAGAGCAGGTCCAGGGGCCCGAACAACTTGCGGCCGCCCAGGCTTTTCGCCGCTTGGGAGACCGCCACC
>JAICXI010000065.1 GCA_025980505.1 bacterium
CTTTTCCTTCGTGGGGGACCTGGGCAATATCCAGCGGTTCGCCCTGGACCTCTTTTTCCCCTCCGCTGAAAAACCGCCGGCCTCCACCGCCGCAACCCAGGCGTCGTCCGCGGGGCCTCCCAACTTTCCACCCGCCTTCGCTTCCCCGCCCGGGCCGGCCCGCTCGCCGGTCTTGTTGAAATTCCAAGTGACTTCCCGGGAGGATTTGAGCGCCCAACAGCTTTTGGACCGGGCCGAGGAGAAGTTGAGGCTGGGGTTAAAGGAGGAAGCCCTTGGCCTTTACATCCAGGCGGTGGAAAAGGACCCGAACTTTGAGGTTGCCTGGGGAAGGCTGGGCAAGCTTTATTTCGACAAGTCCCTGGAGTCCTACCGCAAAGCACTGGAGTTGGATCCGAAAAACGTCCATCTCCGGGAATGGCTGAGCCACTTCAAGCAACAATGAGTCCCATCCGGCCGGCATTTTCACCCTCCGAAAAAAGCGTTTTCATATTTTGGAAATCTTGAACTAAACCTTTGCTTCGCCGTCCAGAGGGTGTGAAGCACAAAGGTCCCTCCGAGAGGGAGGGCCCTCCTTCACGGTATTAAATTTTGGTTTAAGCTGCCGGTATAAGTCTTTTTATATATTGGGCGGCCCGGGGAGAAATCCCCGGGCTTTGGAAGGCGAAAAGGGCTTGGGCCGGATTCCAGAGCCCGAAATAGTTTGAGGATTTTTGGAATAAAACGGACGCCCCGACCACTAGTTAGCAGGGGGAAAAAATGGACTCGGGATGAGTTCGAGATTCCATCCGATATGAAGCGGTTTTATTCAGCGTGTTATTTAGGCCGGTCCTATCCATTGGGCAGCCCGGGGAACTATCCCCGGGCTTTTTTGTTTCCGATCCAAAGGATTCAAGACCCGGTGCTTTGGTAATGCTTGAGGCCCCAATTCCAAACCCTCTCCGCCACCGCGGCGCAGACGACGGCCACCAGGGGGGTCAGGAAAGCGCCCGCCGAGAAAAGCATTTTGCCGAAGACCCAGTTGCCCGGCAGGTAATTGAAGACCCCGTAAGGAACCAGGAACAGGAGGCCGTAATGCACCCAGGCGGGGTAGATGCTTAAGGGGTAACGGCTGGCCTGCAAAAGGGTGTGGGGGATCATCAAGGTATAGCCGTAAGGCCCCACGAATTTGAAGGAAAAGCTGCAAAAGACGACCAGGGCGGACGTGTAAATGACCGATCCGCACAGCACCCATACCGGAACCAGCACCCAGTCCTGCCAGGGCATATGCAGGGTCCAAAGGGAGCCCGCGGTCAAGGCCAGCCCGGTCAGGAGGTTGCCGAAGGAATGGAGCTCGGGGCGGGAAATCAGCAGGAAGGGAAGGGACCGGACGGGATAAACCAGGAGGCGGTCCAGGTCGCCCATCACGATATAGTAGGGAACCATCCAAATATGGTTGAAGAAAAGCTCCGAGGCGCCCAGGGACATGGCGGTCAATCCGAAAAGGAAAATCACTTCCGCCTGGGTCCAGCCCTGCAGGTTGGAGGTCTGGTGGAAGATGACCCAAAGGAACCCCAGGGCCGCCAGTTGCAGCATGGAGGAAGTCAAGAGCCCCAAGGCGAAGTCCAGCTTGTATTCCAACTTCGCCTGGAGGGAAGCCTTGAACGTCGCCCAATAGATATCGAAATTCTTCAATGCGCGGACCTCCTTCCGTAAACTTTGAGCGGGCCTCCGGTGAAAGCCGCCCTATCCGCCCTGGATCTCCAACTGCTTCAAGGCCTTTCGCATGACCAGGTTTCCCAAAAGGTAAAACCCCGCGGCCCAGAGGGCCTGTTCCCCCAGCAAGTGCCAGGCCTGGGCGCCTTCGGCCCGGCCGGTATAAAGGGTGATGGGGGTGAAGACCACGTGTTGGAAGGGGAGCCAGGCGCCGATGGAGCGCAGGATGGGAGGGTAAAGGGTTAAGGGTGCCTGGAGCCCGGACAAGGTATGGTGCACGGCGATGCGGGAGGCGAAGATACCGTAGCCGCTATAGGTGTAAAAGGCGCCCTGGATGAAGAAAAAGACGATGGAATATTGGATGATGAAGGCCAGAAAAAAGCTGGCGAGGAAGAAACCGAAGGCCTCGGGGCTTTTGGGGAAGGCCTGGCGCCCCAGGGCGGAAAAGGCCACGGCCATGATTCCCAGGGCGATGAAGCCGTTGAAAATGCAGTCGCTGAGGGCTTGGAAGGCCTGGGTCATCTGGAAATCCAGGGGTTTCAGCAGGTCGGTGGCGATCAGTCCCAGGCGGATGCGCTGGCCCACCCTTTGGTCGATGTTGATGGTCAAGGCGTAGTTCAGGCAGAAGGCCATGGCCAGGTAAGCGAACATCTCCTGGCGGGTGACGTTCAGGGAGGACCCCTTCTGGTC
Organism: bacterium; assembly: GCA_025980505.1. Taxonomy (GTDB): domain Bacteria; phylum Oederibacteriota; class Muellerivitia; order Muellerivitales; family Muellerivitaceae; genus JAICXI01. The sequence continues at coordinate 2,383 of JAICXI010000065.1, forward strand.
GTAAACGTGGTTCCAGACCAGGACCGTGATGCCGTAAGTCAGGGCCGCGGTGAAAAGCCCCAGGACAGTGGAGGCTTTGTAGGCGAAGTTGGCCTTGAGCGCCCGGTTTAAAAAGGACAGGTAGCCGAGGATGTTCTCGGAAAGGGTCAAGGGAGGGGCGAGGGGGCGCATGCCTAATCCCCCGCCCGGTCGGGCTGCCGGTAAATCCTCGTGACGATGGTCTCGATGTCGGTTTTTTCCAGGTTGATGTCCACCACCTGGAGTTGTTGGAGCAACAGCTGGATCAAGTTGGGCGCGGCCCCTTCCTCATGGTATTCCACCACCACCCGGTGGCCCTCCGCTTCGATGAGCTTCCCCCCTTTTTTCGCCACTTCGACGGACAAGGGGCCCGCGACGGAGGAGTCCAGGGGCCTGTGGGTTTCGGCAACGATGCGCCGGTCGCTGGCGTATTTCTGCTCGAACGCCTTGATGGAACCGTCGAACAGCAGCCGGCCCTTGTCCAACAACAACAGGCGGTCGCAGGTCTCGGTGATGTCCTTCAGGTCGTGCGTGGTGATGAGCAAGGTGATGCCGAATTTCTCCTGGATATGGGCGATGAACTCCCGGACCTGTTCCTTGACCGAAAGGTCCAGGCCGATGGTGGGTTCGTCCAGGAAGGCGATGGCCGGGGCGTGAAGCACGGCGGCGGCCAGGTCGCAACGCATGCGCTGGCCCAGGGAAAGGTGGCGCACGGGGGTGGCCAGGAGGGGCTCCAGCCCCAGCCGGCGCACCGCTTCCTTGTAGACCAGGCCGTAAATATCGGGGGGGATCCGGTACATGGTCTTCAAGAGCTCGAAGGTTTCCTGGACCGGGATGTCCCAGAGCAGTTGGGGCCTTTGGCCGAAAACCACGCCGATGTTCAGGGCCAACTGGCGGCGCTCCCGCCAAGGCACCCGCCCCAGGACCTCGACCTTGCCGCCGGTGGGAACCAGGATGCCGGTCAGCATTTTCAAGGTGGTGGATTTGCCCGCGCCGTTTTCACCGATCAAGCCAACCCTTTCCCCCCTTTGGAGGGTGAAGGAAAGGTCCCGGACCGCGTGCAGTTCCTGCTCCTGGGTCGAGAAAAGCGCTTTGACGGCTCCCGCCAAACCCGGCTGCCGAATCCGGCGCTTGTAACTCTTGGAAAGGTTTTGAACCTGAAGGGCGCTATTCATGGGATATAAGGGGAGCATCTTAGGGAGGCCCCCAGGGACTGTCAACATCGGGGGGCGCTCCAATGCTTTCACCGCCGCGTCCGGGCTTGTTATAATCGGCTTTTAAGCACTTTCCCGGGAGCCCTTCCAATGTCCTTCGCCCTCAACCGTTCCATCCAAGAAACAATCCAAGATGTGGCCGCGGTAGGACAAATCCTTTGGCAAAAGGGTTGGGCGGAAAAAAACGCCGGCAACCTCTCGGTGGATGTGACGGATTATGTTTCCCTCCGCCCGGCCCAGCTTAAAAAGTCGGCCCGGACCGCCTACTCCCCCCTTCCCGGTCTTTCAGGGCGGTGTTACCTGGTGACCGGCACGGGGACCCGCTACCGCGACATCGAGAAAAATCCGCCGGCCTGCCTTTGCCTCCTGAGGGTCGCGGAGGATTTAAAGGGCTACCACCTGCTTTGGGGGGGCCAAAGGCCCGGATTCGGGCCGACCTCCGAATTGTCCTCCCACCTGCGCATGCAAGCGGCCCTCCTCAAGGCCGGGGGAAAACAAAAGGTCGTACTCCATACCCATCCCAACGAGCTCATCGCCTTGACCCACCTGCCGGAAACCGCCGGGCAGGATTCGCTTAACCGCGCCTTGTGGAGCATGATCCCCGAGGCGAAACTTTTCGTCCCCCAGGGAGTGGGATGGGTGCCTTATCGATTGACCGGGTCCGATGCCCTGGCCGGGGAAACGGTCAAGGTTTTAAGCCGGGGGTATAAGGTCGTGATGTGGGAAAAACACGGCGCCTTGGCCGTGGGAAGGGATCCCCAGGAGGCTTTCGACCTGGTGGACGCCATGAACAAGGCCGCCACCCTCTACTTGCTTTGCAAAAACACGGGGGTCCGGCCGCAAGGCCTGACCTTGGAACAAATCGAAGAAATCGGCCGCGCCTATCCTCCCAAGGATTGAATGGCCGGAGGATCCTCCTTCCAAGGAACCTCCCGGGGTCCGCGGTGCCAAAAGAAACGGGTTAACCGAGCTCCGTTGAAAAGGCCCCTCCTGCGACCTAAGCTTTTAGTAAACCCCTTCCCAAGGGGAGAGGAGGGCTTCGATGGCCAATCCTTATATTTCCGATCCCAAGGACGTTGAACTGGAAGCCACCATCAACCGCGCCATCCGCGGGATGGGGGTGGGAATCCATGTCAGCGTGAAAGGTGGACACGTGACGGTTTCAGGCACGGCGGACGATTATGAAACCAAACGGGACATCATCGCCTCCGTCAGGTCCGTTCCGGGCGTCCACGAAATGACCAACAACATCCGGGTGGCTCCGGTGGCGGATTAAACCTGGAAAGGACCCGCAAGGCTCGCCGCCGCCGGGAAGCCGCGGGGAAGGCCCTTGTTTTCCGCCGGCCCTTCGGAAGGCTGGGTTCTTTTCCCGGCCCAAGGAAGCTGCAGCTTCCCCGGGTTTTATTTTTGCCCGCAGGCCTCCACCCTTCCCGGGAAAGGGGCGAAAACGCCTAGGAAAGCCCCCCTTCTTGGGCTATACTTTCGCCGTTTGTCCCATCCACCTTTCAAGGGAGGTCTTTTATGGCTTATCGTTACATGCTTTTCGCGGTGATGGCTTTAGTGACCGTGGCTTTTATCGTGGCGGCTTGCGCCAAAAAGGAAAACCAAAACCAGACGGCTGCCACCGATGCCCCGGGTTCCTCCACCGCGGCGGCTTCGACCCCGGCGGCCCTGGTGACCACCGCTTCGGGACTCCAGTACCAGGTCCTGAAGGAAGGCAACGGGCCGGTGGCCAAGGCCGGTCAAACCGTGTCGGTGCATTACACGGGCTGGCTCACCGACGGCACCAAGTTCGACATCTCGGTGGACCGGGGACAGCCTTTCCAGTTCCAATTGGGGGCGGGCCAGGTGATCAAGGGTTGGGATGAGGGCGTGGCCGGCATGAAGGTCGGTGAAAAGCGCAAATTGACCATTCCATCCGGATTGGGTTACGGCGCCAGGGGAGCGGGCGGCGTCATCCCCCCCAATGCCACCCTGGTTTTCGACGTTGAACTCCTCGGGGTGCAATAAACCTTGCCCGGCAAGGTCAAGTGCATCGGAATCCTGACCGGCGGGGGTGACTGCCCGGGCTTGAACGCGGTCATCCGCGCGGTGGTCAAGGACGCCGTGCAAAACGGCATCCAGGTCATCGGCATCCGGGACGGCTGCCGGGGGCTGGGGGACAAGCACATGGCGGCCCTCGGGCCGGGCGACGGTTCCAACATCCTCACCTTGGGCGGCACCATCCTGGGTTCCTCCAACAAGGACAACCCCTTCCACCTCATTGAAAAGGACAAATCGGGCAAGATCCACTACCACGACCGGAGCCGGGACATCCCCAAGAACCTGAGGCGGGTGGGCATTGAGGCCATGGTGATCCTGGGCGGCGACGGCAGCATGACGGTGGCCAACAAGCTTTCCCACATGGGCCTGAAGATCATCGGCGTTCCCAAGACCATCGACAACGACCTGATGGGAACCGACCAGACCTTCGGCCATGATACGGCCGTTTCCATCGCCACCGAGGCCATCGATCGGCTGCACACGGTGGCCGATTCCCACCACCGGGTCATCATCGTGGAAATCATGGGCCGTTACGCGGGCTGGCTGGCCTTGCGTTCCGGAATCGCGGGCGGCGGCGACATCATCCTGATCCCCGAAATCCCCTACGACGAAAAGAAGGTGGGGGAGGCCGTTTTGGAGCGGCGGCGGAAGGGCAAAAAAAGCAGCATTGTGGTCGTGGCGGAAGGCGCCCATCCCAAGGGCGGCAAGATGGTGGTGGACCGCATCAATCCCTTTTCCGCCGAACGCATCCGCTTGGGCGGCATCAGCCGCCAACTGGCCCATCACTTGGAGGCCAAGTCCGGCGTGGAGACCCGTTCGGTCATCCTGGGCCACGTGGTTCGGGGCGGGACGCCCACCGCCTTTGACCGGAACCTGGCCACCCTCTTCGGGGTGCAAGCCATGAACCTGATTTCAAAGGGCCAGTTCGGCCGCATGGTGGCCCTCCGGAACAACCGGATGTCCTCCGTTCCCCTCGTGCAAGTGGGCGGCAAGACCCGCAAAGTCCCGGCCAACCACGAGCTCATCCGGGCCGCCAAAAGCATCGGTGTGTCCTTCGGAGCCTGAAGCCGGCCAGGGGGGAACCGCGCGCGGCGCAGGCCAAAAGAAGACGGGTTAACCGCGAAGGGGTCGGCGACCCTGCCGGTTTTTTTGAGGCCGTACCTGGTTCATCCCATTCCCCGGTTCGAGGTGTTCCTTGACGGCTGAGGAAATTATCCGTTCGCTGGACTTGAAGCCCCATCCCGAGGGCGGTTATTACCGCGAAACCTACCGCGCTTCGGGAACCGTTCCCGGCCTTGGGAAGGGCAAGGACCGCGTTTATTCCACCGGCATCTACTACCTCCTGGTGCCCGGCGCCGTTTCCAAAATGCACCGCCTGGGGTGGGACGAGATGTTCCACTTCTACCTGGGCGATCCCGTGACCTGGGTATCCTTGGCGCCCCAGGGAGGGGTCCGGAAAGCCCTGCTTGGCAACCGCCTGGACAGGGGCGAGGAACCCCAACTGGTGATCCCGGCCAGGACCTGGTTCGGCGGTTATTTAAACGAAGGGGGAAGCTTCGCCCTCATGGGCACCACGGTGGCCCCCGGGTTCGAATTCGAGGATTTTGTCCTGGGTTCCAGGGAGGAACTGCTGGCCGGGTTTCCCCGGGCGAAGGATGAAATATTGAAGCTCACTTGAAACTTTGTTTTGTTTCCAATAGTACTAATAAGGTGGGATGTGCGACGGTAAAAACCCAAGGAGGAATGAAAGTGAAAAAAGCGTTAACTTTGGCATTGGCGTTCGGTTTGATCCTGGCCTATTCGGTGGGGCGGGCGGAAGAGAAGGGGATGGGCCAAAAGGCGCCCACCGTCACCGTCACGGGCCTATTGGTGGACATGGCCTGTTACCTGGATGACGGCGACTCGGGCAACGACCACATGGGAATGAAGAAATGCGGCAGCGAGTGCCTGAAGAGCGGCAGCCCCGCGGGCCTGCTGGAGGGCAAGAAACTGTATGTGCTGGTCTTCCCGGCGGGGGCTTTCGCCGATTTCGTGGGCAAAAAAGTGGAGGTCACGGGCCAACTTTACGGCGGGACCAACCTGATCCCCCAGAAGGC
>JAICXI010000157.1 GCA_025980505.1 bacterium
CCATTGCCACTATCCAGACCGTGAAGGGGACCATAAAGGTCAAACTTTTTCCGGAAGAGGCTCCCAACACTGTTGCCAACTTTATCAGTCTGGCGCGCAAGGGTTTTTATAACGGCCTCACTTTCCACCGCGTGGTGCCGGGCTTTGTGGCGCAAGGCGGGGACCCGAACGGCGACGGCAGCGGCGGACCGGGCTATACCATCCCGGGCGAGTTCACGGAAAACGGCTGGAACAACCCGCAGCAACACGTCAAGGGCGCGGTGGCCATGGCCCGCACGAACGATCCCAATTCCGCGGGCAGCCAGTTCTATATCTGCCTGGACGCCCAACCCGCCTTGGACGGCAAGTACGCGGTGTTCGGCCAGGTGGTGAAGGGCATGGACGCCGTGGAACAGATCCAGGTGGGGGACAAGATGGCGAAGGTTGCCATCCTGGGCGGAAGCCCGAAAAAGGCCGCAACCAAGCCGAAGGCGGAATCCGCCCCGGCGTCGTCGGCCGCAACCCCGGAGGTTTCGGGGAAGTAAGAGACCCTAACAAAAACTGAAATTTCACCACCGAGGCACCACCCGTTGGCGCCTCCAAGGTTCCGGACGGGCGCCCCGCAAGGGGCGCCCACTTTCGTTGACTTTCCGCCGAAGAAATCTTATGCTTTTATGCATGAGGACCACCCTCGACATCCAGGACCAACTGTTGATCCGCGCCAAGAAACGGGCGGCCGAATCCCGCTGCACCCTGACCGCCGTGGTGGAGGACGCCCTGCGCCTGGTGCTGCAACCTAAAAAGAAGAACAAGGACAAGCCTTTCAAGGTTATTACCTACGGCGGAGGGGGCGTGGCCCGGGGTTTCAATTGGGACAAGCCGCTGGCGTCCCTGTACGAAATCGAAGGGGACCGGAAAGAAAATGGTTCTTTTCGATATTAACGTCCTGCTTTACGCCCACCGCCCCGAATCCCCCCGCCACCTGGAGTTCCGGGAATGGCTGGAATCGGCCGTTTCCTCCGGCGGATATTTCTCGGTCCCGGCCCTGGCGCGCAGCGGGTTCATCCGGATGGCGACCAACCGCAGGATTTTCTCCAATCCCACTTCCCTGGAGACGGCGATCCGTTTTATGGAAAACCTTCTTGAAAACCCAAACCACGTTGAAATATCCCCCGGAAAAAGCCATTGGAAATTGTTTCTCGACCTTTGCCGGGCGGCCCAAGCCAAGGGCGACTTGGTCACGGACGCTTACTTCGCCGCCCTGGCCCTCGAGTGCGGGGGGGAATGGATCACGGCGGACAGGGATTACGCCCGGTTCCCGGGGCTCCGTTGGCGGCATCCGCTGGATACTTCCTATGGCTCCGGTGAAAAGCACGGTCCCGCGTCCGCCCGGGAATCCCGCCGGCGTTACCGTCCCCGGAAACATCCGGCCCTGAAAGCCAGAGGAGGAACGTCTGTCCCACGCTACGCCTGAAGCCACGAAGAAATACGCCGCTCGGTTCCCATCGTTCGACCAGGCGGGCCATTACCGGGGCTTCCTGGGCTTGGCCGTCTCTTCACTGGGCCTGGGGACCTACCTGGGGAGCCCGAATGAAGCCGACGACCGGCTGACCGTGGGGGCCGTCCGGACGGCCCTCGCTTCCGGAATCAACCTCGTCGATTCTGCCATCAACTACCGCTGCATGCACAGCGAACGCAACATCGGGCGGGCGCTTGCGGAGTTGATCAAGGAAGGGAAGATCACCCGGGAAGAGGTGGTGGTCTGCACCAAGGGCGGGTTCATCCCCTTTGACGGCCATCCCCCGGCCGATCCGGCCCGGTATTTCCAGGAGCAATACGTGCAGCCGGGGATTTGCCGAACGGAGGACATGGCCGCCGGTTGCCACTGCATGGCCCCCGCCTATCTCCGCAACCAGGTGGAGCGGTCTTTGGAAAATTTCGGCTTGGACTGCATCGACCTTTATTACGTCCACAACCCCGAAACGCAGCTGGAAGAAGTCCCCCGCGGGGAGGTTTACCAAAGGCTTGAGGCGGCGTTCAAGGAACTGGAAAGGCTGGTGTCGGAAGGCAAGATCCGCTCTTACGGCACGGCCACCTGGAACGGTTACCGGGTCGCGCCCGACTCACCCGAATACCTGTCCTTGCACGAAGTCCTGAAGGCCGCCGAAAGGGCGGGGGGCAGCGACCACCATTTCAAAGCGGTCCAGCTTCCCTACAACTTGGCCATGGCCGAGGCGATGGGATTGGACAACCAGGTTTTGGGGTCCCAGACCGTGCCCCTTCTCCAGGCGGCGCACGCCAACGCCGTCGCGGTCTTCGCCAGCGCCTCGATCCTCCAGTCGCGGCTTTCCAAGAACCTCCCGCCGGTGGTCCGGGAGGTTTTCACGGGCTTTGAAACCGACGCACAGAGGGCCCTCCAATTCGTCCGGTCCAGCCCCGGAATCACCACCGCCCTGGTAGGGATGAAACGCCAGGAGCACGTGGAGGAAAACCTGAAGGTGGCGGCCCTGCCCCCGGTTTCCGGGGAAAAACTGAGGGAATTGTTCGAGGGAAGGAGCTCCAAAGGCTGATTTGCCCGAACTTTTAAAATAATTCTTTTTACCTGAAATAAATCATCCGTTCTCCCGTCTAGAGGTTGATAGGATCCTTGACGGGAGGAAACCACCATGTCTTCCAAAAAGGTTTGGGTCGTCTTGTCCGGACTTTTAGTAGCCCTGGGGGCCTGCCAAAGGAACTACAGCCCCATGGTCCCCGCCAACGGAGGGCCGGTCACCTTGACGGTTACTGCTTCCTCCACTGCCCCGGTGACCGCGACACTCACCCATACCTGTACACCGACCTTGAGCCCAACCTACCCCGTGACCTTCACCCCGACGGGAAGCGTCCCGGTGACTTTGACGCCGACCATGACGAATACCTACCCAGCGACCCAAACCGCCACCTTTCTTGCCACCCAGACCGTCACCGTTCCGGTGACCTTCACTTCAACCCCGACTCCAACGCCTTCCATCACCGGGTTCCAATTGACCAAAAGCGAATCCGACACCCAATTGACTTTGGGGCAGCCCATCACCTATACCCTTTCCTATACCCAGAACGGAGGTCCCGTCTCCAACGTGATCTTGTATGACACGGTGCCGACGGGGATCAATTTCGTGACCCACGAGGCGTCTTCGTCGGGGGTGACCTTCGCCCAAAACGGGAGCCTGCTGACTTGGTCCTTTCTCGGGCCGGTGAGCAACGCGTCGGGAACGGTGAACTGGGTGGGGATGGCGGTGACGGATTGCAGCGCCACTGGGCCCATCACGAATATCGCTTTGATCACCGGGTCCGGGATGGCTCCGGTCCAATCCAACGTGGTGGTGGCCTTCTTTCAATGTTCCACTTCCACCCCTACCACCATTCCGACCGATTCGCCGACCGCCACGGCCTCGGTGAGCTTCACCCCGACAGTTTCCATTCCCACGCCTTCCTGCGCCGGAGCCACGGTCTTGGGCTCCACCTCCTACTCCACCGCGGTCTCGGTTTTGGGCGGCACGGTTGACTACGTTTCGAATGGGGCGGGAAATTCGGGGACGGTGACCACCCTTCATTTTTATTCGCCCTATGGAGGCGGGCCGGCCGTGGTGGGCCTCTATTCGGACAACGGGTTTCAGCCGGGGACCCTCCTGTCCTCGTCCGGAAGCGTCAGCGTGGCGGCGGGATGGAACACCGTTACCCTCAATAACCCCGTGAACATCGTGGGCGGGAACAATTACTGGCTTGCGATCGGCGCCCAGTCCTTCCTTTTCGTGGGAGGCGGGACTTATGGTTCGGCCCATCTCGTCCAAAACACGTCTTCCCTGCCTGCCATTTATGGTGGCGGGGCAGCGACGGTGTCGGGTTGGCTTGCGATTTACGCGGATATCTGTCCCGACGTCACCGTCACCCCGACGGCTTCCACGGCATGGACCTGGACCCCCACGGATATCCCCACTTCCACCCCAACCATTACCCCGACCGATTCGCCGACCGGCACGGCACCCTTGACCCAAACCGCCACCGATACGCCCACCTGCGCCTGCACGGGCGGCACCCCAACGCTTTCGCCCACCGTGACCTGGACCCCCACGCCCCTGACCTGCACCCAGGCGTCGGTTTGGGGGGACGCCGTCACGGCCGCGAGCCCGGTCTCTCTTTTTGCGGGCAATACTTCCTGCCAAAAATATGCTCTGGCGCAGGATTCGGTCGTCAGCCGGATTTATTTCGACGTCGTTTCCTACCTTCCAACGGCCTCCATGGCCGCGGGCATTTACGCCGACGGCGGTTCCTACCCGGGCGACCTTGTCTGGAGCTCGGCTTTCCAACCCGTCACCACGGGATGGAACAGCATCGACGTGTCCCAGGTGCAACTGGGAACCGGGAATTTCTGGCTGGCCCTTGCCACCGACCAGTTCGTGATGCTGGCCACCGCCGCCAATTCTACTTCCGTGAGAACCCGGGAAACGGCCCTCTTCCAAAATCCCTTTATCCAGTTGGGGGGGCCTTGGCCCACGCCGATGGCCACCCCTCCGCCTCTTTCGACCCCGCCCGACGTCGCGGCCTTGTACGCCGACATTTGTTATTGAAGACTTGAAAAAAACCGCCCCGGGTTGTTGAGGCCGGATTATTTTTTCAAACTTCCATGGGTCCCATCCCTGTTTTCACTTGCGGAAACTGTTTTCAAGCTTCAACCCTTGGGTGGGCCTCGTCCTCACGATCGATAAGGGGTTTTATCCTTTCATCACATTGGTTAAACGAGGCGACCTTTTTTACCCGGAGTTTTTGGAAGAATGATGTCATCCTCCGTCTAGAGGCCGGAAGAAAAAAAGGACTTAGAATCAATCCAGGGGAGAGTCCGGTTACAAGGAGGGCTTTATGCGGTTCTATCCCCGGTGGACGGTTTTCTTGGCTCTCGGCGGCCTTGGAGCATTTTCATCTTGTTCGAAGAACAACGGATTGCCCAGCCCGCCATCGGTTCCGACTCCCACGGTATCTTCCGTTGCGACGGGTTCGCCGACTTGGACGCCCACTTGTGCCTGTACCGGCGGGAGCTTGACGCCGACCTTTACGGCCACTTCCACGCCAACCGGTTCGCCCACTTGCCCGCCCCCTCCGCCCACACCCACCCTGGTTTCGGGCGGCCCCTGCGATCCGACTCCGGCGTCCGTGTCGCGCTTGCCCTACACCCAGGTGCCCACCCACGGGCAAATCGTCCTGGTCACCCGTGGCGCGTCCGGAACGCTGGTCGAGATCGGATGGGACAACGTGGAAAACATCTCCTACCTGTCGCCGTCCGGAACCTGGCTTACCGGCCGTCCCAAGGTGATCCGAATCGACCAGGCCTGCATGCTGGCCGACCGCATTCAAATCGACGCGTCCTCCTACTCGGAAGTCCCCTCCGGGGCCTGTTCGGTGATTTTCGTTTCCGCTCCCATCGAAACC
>JAICXI010000359.1 GCA_025980505.1 bacterium
CCACAATGGGCCCATACATCCGGCACGGGCCGCACCAAGTGGCCCAAAAGTCAACCAGAACCGGCAAGTTGGATTTCACGACTTCGTTTTCAAAGGAGTTTTCCGTTACAACCGCCACGTCGCTTTCGGAAAGCGGCGCTTTCGAGCAATCCACCGCACCCGTCCCCAGGAGAAGGAGGAAGCCCGCGAAAAACCATGAACTTTTTTTCATAGGAATACCCGCTTTCACCCATTCAACCCCAAATGGGATTCGATGCTTTTTTGGACATCCTTCGCCCCCACAACGCCTATCCATTTTTTCACAACCCGTCCCTTGTCAAAAAGCAGGATCGCCGGCAGCTGACTCACGCCGAATCGTTTCGGACTCCGGGGGTTGACTTCCACGTCGAGCTTCACGACCTTCAGGCGGCGTCCATATTTTCGGGCCCACCGCTCCACCAGGGGCGCCAGGTCTTTGCAGTTCGGGCACCATTCCGCCCAAAAATCAACGATGACGGGCTGTTCCGACCTTAGGACCGTCGCCTCAAAAGCGGAGTCCGTAACGCTCGCCACCGGGCCTGCCGCATTTTTCGCGGCCGAATCACCGCGCACCGCGAAAGGAAAAGCAAAACAAAAAAACGCCGTCCCGATGGCCAACGCCCCCACCCGGAATCCCAGGGCTTGGATCCCCATCCTCAGCTTCCAATGACTTCCTGGATTTCAGAGACCAATTTGGCCTTCGGATGGGCGCCGATCAACTGTTTCACCATCTGGCCGTTTTTGAAGAAAAGAAGCGTGGGGATGCTGCGGATATGGAAGTCCATGGAAACCTGCTGGTTTTCATCCACATTTACCTTGGCGACCTTGATTTTCCCGTCGTATTCCTTGGCCAATTCGTCCAAAACCGGAGCCACCATCCTGCAGGGGCCGCACCATTCCGCCCAAAAATCAACCAATACCGGGACATTGGAGTCAAGAACGTCCTTCTTAAAATCCGCGTCTGTCGTGTGTAGTGCAGCGCCCATGGGAGCCTCCGTAGGATTAATAACCTGCCGCCCTCATTAAAGTTACGGCAAAAAGTGATTTACCGGTTAAGTTTAGGTACCACCCCGGAACGTGTCAAGGAGTCGCTTCCGCGCGGAACCACCCTATTCACCTCCAGTGGAGGCCCCCTTGGCCGTGGTTACATCCCAAAGGGCCGATCGGACATTGGCCGTCTCATCCGCCGTTGTTCCCTCGATTAAAACAACCCTTCGCCCAAACCGCTCCACATAAACCTCGGAGGCGCTTTGCGCCACCGTCGCCCAATCAATCGTCTCATCCGAACGCCGGAAGGAATCGAGGTCGTATTTTTTATCCAGCAGTTCCCTATAGGCCGAAAAAAAATCATTGGCCGCTTCTTCCCCTTGAAAAACCACATAGGCCGCCAAAAGGGGCCGCCCTCCCCTCCGGCTCTCGTAAACTTGGACCCGGTCCCCCTGCCAACCCGCCACCGCTTGCCGCGCCTCTCCCGCCCCCAGGTATAAACGGAGCAGGAGGAACAACCCGTATTCCCCCAGGGTGTTGTCCCATATCCGCACTCCTCCCGGCAAAGGCCCCCGGGAGAGATCGGAAATTTCGATGCCCACCGGGTTCCGGCGCCGGGGGAAAAAAGTCTCGGGGTGCATCACTTGGTGGGTGGCCGTGGGGGGATGCCGGAAAAGGTACCGCATGCCTTCCCAGCCGTAAACCTTGATGTACTTTTGCAGGAAAGCGGCACCATAGACGTAAGGGAAGCTGACCACATCGTGCAGCGCGGTTTGCTTTCCAAAGGCGCGGTCCCCTTCCTCCTGGAACAAGTTATTGATCCTTACCCAATCGGCGATATTGACGAGGCGGGTGAAATCGGTTCCGCGGTCCTCCAGGGAGTCATTGAGGGCAATGGCCGTGGCTTCCCCCTCCATGACGCTGGCACGGGCGAACTGTTCATCCAGGGTATCGTCCGCCCCTTGGTCCAAATAAGCCTTCAGGCCGAAATACTGGTCCTGAAGCGCGTGATCCAGCTCGTGTACCAGCGCCTTTTCCTGGTCCTCCACGCCAATCCAATCAGCGATATAAAGGGTCTGGGTGGGCGGGTCGTAAAGCCCGTTCACCACTTTCATAAAGGAATTCAGGTAGGTTTCAATCAAATCGGCGCCCTGGGGCAGGAACCCAAACAAGCGGAAGGCCTTTTCATAAGCTTGTTTCTTTTGAGGCGGGTACTCTTTTTGAAGGAGCCGCAGGTAATATCGGCGGAAGAAATCCCTGTTTTCCAGCTTTTTTTGGACCGGGCGCAGGATCGGAAGGCCCCGTAAACGCGATACTTCCCGGAACAGGTCGTCGGCTTCCTGGAGAATTTCGTCCGGACTCCCCGAGTCCGTCCGATGAGGCGTCCCGGAAACCCCTTCTTGGCCCAAGGCCCAGCCCGCCTTCCAACCCAAGGTGAGGCTCAAGATCACAAGAAAAACGGTCTTCGCCGCAACAGGCCCGCCCAGTTTCAAACGGCGCCGGCCGACCCGCCTCGGATCAACCGGTATCCCCTTTCGACCAATTCAACCGTCTTCAAACCCTCCTCCCCCGAGACCCATGGCGTTTTTCGAAACCGGACGCAATCAACAAAGTGCTCATAAATGGAGGGTGAAAAGCTGTCCTTGTCGAGGGGAGGGAATATCTTTTCCCGCTTGTCCCGGAATTCCACCGTGATGGGATCGCCCTTGGCGAGGTTGATGGAAAGGGTTCCCCTTGTGCCGTAAAAATAATACCGGTTGTGGTAATCCGTATCGGCCCATCCCACATTGACCGTTCCCACCGCCCCGCTTTTCGTGCGCAGGAGGCAGGAACAGTGAATTTCTTCTTTCAAGGGAGGCATCCCCTTCAGGAAGGAGCGGCCTTTCCCCTGGGCCGCCACCGCGCCC
>JAICXI010000168.1 GCA_025980505.1 bacterium
GTTCTCGGGGAAGATCGGCGTGGAGGGGGGAACTTACCAGCCCGCGGACGGTCCGGTGCAACCTTACGCTTATTCCCGGCTTTTCCTGGAGGACCACGAGGACCTGACGCCCTCCCTTTCCATGGGACTGGCCGGGGAAGCCGATTGGCAAGGCGCGCCCATCCCCATGCTTTCCGCCTGGCCCCTTGACGCCGTGAATAACTACCTCAACCTGCAAGCGGACAACCTTTCCTCTTCCGACGGCGGGGACCTTTATTCCCTGCGGCTCGACCGGGCCTACCTGCATTGGGCCTCCGGTTCTTTGGAAGCCAGCGCCGGGCTCTGGAAACCGGACTGGGGCGGCACGGCCTTTTACCGGCCCACGGATTACTTCAACCCCCTTCCCGCCCTGGTGTGGCAGGCCGACGAACCCCTCGCCAGCGAGGGCCTGGACGTTTCCTGCTTCCTGTTCGACGACCTGAGCCTGGAAGGGGCGGTGCGCTGGCTTGAAGGGGGGGACGCGGAGGGGGCGGTGCGGCTGGTGGACAAGGGCATCGGCATCACCTTCACGCCCAGCCTGTCCTGGATGACGGGCCGCAACGGCCTGGGGCTGGAGATGGCCGGGACCTTTCCCAATTTCCAGGTCCGCCTGGAAGGCGTGGACTGGCTTTACGCCGACGGCCACACCGCGGCCGACTGGACGGCCGAACTTTCCACCGTGAACAAGGGCATCCGTTACACGGCCGAAGTGCTGGGGGACAACACGGGCGAAATCCTGGGGAGCGATTCCAACGGGTCGCCCCGGGCCAATTACGTTTTCCTTTCCGCCGAGGGAACCCTGGAAAGGCAGTGGAAGATCGCCCCCGGCTTGCTCACGCCCCTGGGAGGGGGCCCCTTCCTTTTATGGCCCAAGGCCTCCTGGGACTTTTCCCCTTCCTGGAAATTAAGGTTCCAGGCCCAGCTGCTTTTGGGCAACTGGCCCGGGCCGCTGGCCTTGGCCCCGGGCCGGTGCGGCCTGTCGGTCCAAAATTCTTTCTAGGATTCAGGGGACAAAATCCATCCCCACGCCGCCCTCCGACAAAGGATCGGTTTCGCCCACGCAAGAGCCGGAGAGGGGGGAAAGGGCAACGCCTTCCCCCAGGGAGACGAAGGGCCGGTGGATCCTCCTCCGCCGGTTGGGGTGCCTTAGGGGGCCTTCTTAATACAAGAGGCGGCGGCAAGCCCGATGCACCAAACCGGTGGCAAAGCTCCGTGTTTCATGGATAATAACGGCCGGCCGCTGCAATCCCGTCTTCCCGGAGAAATCAAAGGATGAAAAAAGCGAAAGCCCCCGCCTTGAACCCCGCCGGGTTCCCGGAGAACCTCGTGCTCATCGGCATGTTCGGCAGCGGAAAAAGCACGATCGGCAGGATCCTGGCGCAAAAACTCCGGTACCACTTCGTGGACGTGGACCTCCTGATTGAAGGCAAATACCGCATGTCCCTGCAAAGGGTCCTGGACAAACTGGGAATGAAGAAGTTCATGCAGATGGAGGACAGGACCCTCCAAACGCTCCAGTTCCGCAGGTGCGTCATTTCACCCGGCGGCAGCGCGGTTTATTACCCCAAGGCCATGGCCCATCTTGGCAAATTGGGGCCCCGCATTTACCTGAAGGTCCCCCTGCCGGACCTGAAAAAGCGGCTTCCCCATTGGCACAACCGGGGGGTAGTCCGCCGGGGAGGGGACACCTTGCCAGCCCTTTTCCGCGAAAGGGCGCCGCTTTTCCGGAGGCACGCCGACGTCACGGTCGAAGCCACCCGCAAATCGGCGGAAAAGATCGCCGCTGAAATCCTAAAAACGATTCGACCGGAATAACCCAACCCGATTCCTCCTGGGGCATCCAAGTCCCGGTTTGGATAGACCCCCTTGTCCCGAAGCTTTCTCCACTGTCCCGGCCGCCTCGCCCGATGATCCTCGGTTGAAAAAAGCCCGATCCCTCCTGAGGTTTAACTCAAGATCTCAAAAGCCGGCCCGGGGATGCAGGGCCGGGGGGAGGAAAATTATGAGGAAGATCCATTGGGCGGCCCTGTTTTGCGCCCTCGGGCTGGGGACGCTGTGCGTTACGGCAAAGGCATTCGCGGGCCAAAAGGGCCCATCGAATGCGGCAGGGATCAAGGAAGAAACCGACGACTTGCGGGCCGCCTTGGTGAAAATGCAAAAGTGGGCCGGGAAAGCCGAAACGGCCCGCCAACAACTGGCCACGACGGCCTTGGGCGGAGAGGGCCGGATATCCGCCCAGAACGACCTGGGGTTGGACCAAACCACAATGGAAAATTACGAGGCCGACGTCCGTGACGATATCGGTTGCCTGCGGGACCAGTGGAAATCCTTGACCCCGTCCGAGAGGGACCTGGTGGAAAGGGCTGAAATCAGCGTGGAGTAGGCCGGCCGAAGGCTTCCCTTCATTTCGCTTCGACGGAACCGTTCGTGTCCTGGAATGCCAGGAAGCGGTAGAGGGGGACCGGCATCAGCAAGTGGCCGATCCCATGGGCCAGGAAGGCGGCCACCATGAAGGGGATGAGGAGCATGCTTTGGTCCGTCATTTCCATGACGATAATGACCGACGTCAGCGGCGCCTGGACCACCCCGGAGAAAAAAGCCACCATTCCGATGAGGGCGCAGGCCTTCAAGCCGGCAACATGGAACAGCTGCCCGGCCGTGAAACCCATGCCCGCCCCGACCGAGAGGCAGGGCGAGAAGATGCCCCCCGCCATGCCCGAAAGGTAGGAGAAAATCGTGGTGATGAACTTCTCCGGGAAAAGAAGGGGGGAAAGGGAGGCTCCGGGGGAGTCCATGAACCGCTTGGTGACGTCGTATCCCGAGCCTGATGTGTCGGCGTGGGTCACCCAATTGAAAAGCGCGACGAGGATTCCGCAAGCCAGGGCCCGGGCCCACCAATTTTTGGAAGGCAGGATGCTGAGGTGTTGGCGCGTCAGGATCAGGGAAAAGAGGCCGCCGAACAAGCCGCCGGCGACGCCCAGGAACAGGGAAACGGCGTAGATCGAGTTGGAGAGGTTCCCGATGGAGGGATGGCCGAAGTAAAGGTAATTGCCGCCGATGGCCTGGGCCGTGATGCCGCCCACGATGACGGCCAGCATGACCGTGCGCTTGAACTGGGCGAAGGAGTGTTCGGCGATTTCCTCCAGCGCGAAGGTGATCCCGGCCAGGGGCGTGTTGAAGGCCGCCGAGATGCCCGCCGAGGCCCCCGCGATGAGGTAGGACTGGAAGTCCAAGGTCCCGAAAAAGCGCCGGGCATGGCGGGCCGTGAAGGCGAAAAGGGAGGAAGCCACCTGCACCGTCGGGCCTTCCCGGCCGATGGAGGCGCCGCCCAGGATGCCCACCGTGCTGGAGAGGACCTTCAGGACCGCCGTCCTGATGGAAACCAACGGGCTCGAAAGGGTTCCGGGTTTTTCCGGGGAAGTTTCCTCGATGGCCTGCAGCACCTGGGGGATGCCGCTTCCCTTGGCCTGTGGCGCGAACTTCACCACCAGCCAGGTCGCGGCCACGAAAAGAAGGGGGGAAGCCAGGAACAACAGCCAAGGATGGTCCTGGAACAAGGTGTAATAAAGGGCTTGGGCGGCGGAGATGAGCTCGGCGTAAAGATAAGCGCACAGGCCCGCCATCACGGCCGCCAGGAGGAGGGAGGCCTGCATGGAGGTTTTGGGGTGGATCGGGTTGAGCTCGGCCGCCACGTTTGAAAGCCCGCTTCCGATCCGGTTCAGTGAGTCGCTCAGTTGAGGGTCGGTTTTCCTTCGATTGAAATCAGGCATCGGCTATTTCCGGGAATGAGAGTTGGGTTGCAACGGATCACAGCTTACCCCATTTTGTGGGCGTTACCAACCTTTGAAAAATGCGGGGAGCCGGGTTGAAGTTTTTGAAAAATGGGATTAGGGTATGGACAGGAGGCCCTTCAAGTAGCCGCCCAAGACCCATCCGCCTGTTCCGGCCAGGAAATGCTGAAACCAGCCGGGCATGGATGATCCCAATTCAAGGGAGATCACCATTGAAGGACTTTCTCGAGAAATCCCTCCATAAAATCGCCCAGGCCTCCAACCGGGCCGCCCTGCAGGCCGAGAAATTCCAGGAATTCTCCCATGTCACCACCCGGGATTCCCTCCTGCAATTGGTGGGAAAGAAGCTGAAGGACCGCAAGCTCCTCATTGTCTCCAACCGAGAACCCTACGCCCATGTGCGGCAGGGGGATAACATCGCCGTCATCCGCAACGCCGGCGGTCTCACCACCGCCCTGGATTCGGTGGCCAAAGCCTTCCGTGCCGTATGGGTCTGCCACGGCGGAACGGTGGCCGACTTTGAGGTGGTGGATTCCAACGGGATGGTTTCCGTCCCCCCGGGCGAGGAAAGCTACCGCTTGAAGCGCTTGCGGCTCACCCGCCGGGAGGAAGAGGGCTATTACGAGGGTTTTTCCAACGAAACCCTCTGGCCCCTGTGCCACCTATGCTACGTGCGCCCCAAGTTCCAGCCGTCCGATTGGGAAGTTTATGAGAGCGTGAACCACAAGTTCGCGCAAGCCGTGGCCGAAACCGCCGAACCCGGCAGCCTGGTTTTCCTGCAGGATTACCACCTGGCCCGCGTGGCCCACCACTTGAAGGCCCTGCGGAAGGACCTGGTCACCGTCCTTTTCTGGCACATTCCCTGGCCCAATTCGGAAATCTTCCGCATCCTGCCCTGGAAAAGGGAAATCCTGGAGGGGCTCCTGGCCAACGATATCCTGGGATTCCACCTCAAATACCACGCCGAGAATTTCCTGGAAACGGTCGGGTTGGAGCTGGAATGCCGCATCGACTGGGAAAAATCCCGCGTGGAGCGGGGGGACCGCGTCACCCAAGCGAACCATTACCCCATTTCCGTCGACTTCGACTCCATCTACCGCCAATCCGGGAGCCCCACGGCCCTGAAAGCCTGCCGGGAATTGGAGTCCGGTTACGGCCTTGCGGGGCTCAAGCTTCTGCTGGGCGTGGACCGGTTGGATTACACCAAGGGAATCCCCGAGAGGCTGGAGGCCTTTGACCGGCTGTTGGACCTCCACCCCGAATACCTGGGCCGGGTGAAGTTCATCCAGGTGGGCGTGCCCAGCCGCACGGGCCTGGAGGACTACCGGGAAGTGGTCTTCAACATCGAGAACCGGTGCGAGGCCATCAACCACCGCTACCGGTCGGGGGATTGGGAACCGGTCCTTTTCCTCAAGGGCCACCAGGA
>JAICXI010000347.1 GCA_025980505.1 bacterium
CAATATCTTAAAGTTCATGCCTTGCTGTCATTGCGAGGAATGGCCGCTGAATAGGCGGCCGGTTATGACGAAGCAACCCGAGGTTTAATAAGCCTTTGGGGAAAATCGGCAGCCACGGCTAAAACCACCCATGGACTGGGGTTGCTTCGCCTCGAAATTCGAGGCCCGCAATGACGGCCAAACATAACCAAAGGGGCTTTGGTTTTGAGGGTACATAGGGGTTTTTCCCTATGAGCATAACAAAACCTCCCTTCGCCACAGAGGCACGGAGGCACAGTTAAACAAAAAACTTTAAATTTACTGTTTTTTGGCTGCGTCTCTGTGGTGAAATCTTGGGTTTTGTTAGGGGCTCTTAACCAGGTGATAGGTAAGGGAGAAGCCATGGCTTACGAAAGATGCGTGGGGCTGGAAGTGACGGATGAGGCCGGTTATGGGCGATACCGGGAAGGGATGGCGCCGATCCTGGCCCGGTACGGCGGCGCCTTCCGCTACGATTTTAAAATCGCCCAAACCCTCAAGTCCGAAACGCCCGCGCCCATCAACCGGGTCTTCCTCCTGGCTTTTGCCGATCAGGCCTCCCATGACGCTTTTTTCGCCGATGCGGACTACCGCAAGGTGCGGGAGGCGTTTTTCAAGCCTTCGGTCGGCCACAGCACGGTGCTGGCGGTGTACGAGCGGGACCGATAAGGTGGAAAAGGTTCGACGGTGTTTCGGGCGGCAGCAACTTCATCCGGAAGGGGACGGGGAATGAATTCCAACCTTAAATTCCTTTTGATCCTGCTGGGGGTTTCGGCGGCGGCGCAGGGGCTGGCCGCGGCCCTGCCGCCTTATTTCAGCGAACTTTTCATCCTGGCCTGCATCAACGCCATTTTGGCGGTATCCCTGAACCTGGTGAACGGCCTTTCGGGCCAGTTTTCCCTGGGGCATGCGGGTTTCATGGCGGTGGGGGCCTACACCTCGGCGTCCGTGAACGTCTTCCTGCTTTCCCCCCTGCACGGCGGGGCCGCAGGGGACCAACTGGCGCTCCTTCTTTCGCTTGTGGCGGCCGCCATCGCCGGCGCCCTGGCGGGTTACCTGGTGGGGCTGCCTTCCCTGAGGCTGAGGGGGGATTACCTGGCCATCGCCACCCTGGGGTTCGGGGAAATCATCCGCGTCATCATCCTGAACATCCAGGCGGTCGGGGGGGCGAGGGGTTTCATCGGCATCCCCACCACTTCCTCGCCCTTCCTGGTGGTTTTTATCCTGGCCCTCTGCGTGTTGCTGACGCACCGCTTCGTCCTTTCGTCCCACGGCCGGGCCCTGCTTTCCATCCGCGAAAACGAGATCGCGGCCGAGGCCATGGGCGTGGACACCACCCGCTATAAGGTGCAGGTTTTCGCGGCGTCCTCCGCCGCCGCCGCCGTGGCGGGCGGGCTTTTCGCCCATTACCTTTCCTACATCAACCCCAGTTCATTCGACTTCATGAAGTCGGTGGAAATCGTCATCATGGTGGTCCTGGGCGGCATGGGCTCGGTATCGGGGTCCATCCTGGCGGCCTTCCTATTGACCTTCCTACCGGAAGCCTTGAGGCCCCTCCAGGAAATCACCCACGTGGACCTGCGCATGGTGATTTATTCCTTGGCCCTCATCCTCATCATGCTGCTGCGCCCCGAGGGTTTCCTGGGCCGCAGGGAGCTGTGGGAATTCCTCCCCCGGAAAAAGAAACCGGCGGCGGACTAAACCAAACCATTTGAACCACAGAAGACCTGTATTCACTTCAAGGGGCCTACTGTCACGAAAATGAACGGCCGGGTTCCTTCCAGCCGAAGGAATTGAAGAGGAAAAGAGTTATGGGAATATGGAATCAAGCGAAATCAGGCTCAAAACAAAGAAATTTTTGGTTGGGATGTTCGACATGAAGACCGAGGACAATCCAGACTTCAAGCCATTTTCCGAAATCACCAAGTAAAATTCCGTGCGGGGGCTTGGAATTGTTGACGAAGTTGGAGAATGAATTCGTCGTGACCATTGACTCGGCCTTGCTCTACAAGAGGGCCTGGGTGAGAGGGATGCTGCGCGGCTTGCCGCGCGGAGGGTCATTTCGGATGTGGAATCGAACTTCCCGGTGCGTTTTTCTCAGCCCCCTGGCACCTTGGCGGTTCAACCGTTTTTTATCCTTTGCTGAAAAAGGTTTTCCATGAAAAGGGACCCGTCCGCCGGCCCCGAAATCCTCCTGAACCGCGTCTTCGGCTATCCCTCCTTCCGCGGACGGCAGAAGGAAATTATCGACCACGTGGTGAAGGGGGGCTCCTGCCTGGTGCTGATGCCCACCGGCGGGGGGAAAAGCCTCTGTTACCAGATCCCCGCTTTGCTTCGAAACGGACCGGCGCTGGTGGTTTCCCCGCTCATCGCCCTGATGAAGGACCAGGTGGACGCCCTGACCCAAAACGGCGTGGCCGCGGCCTTTTACAATTCCACGCTCGACGGCGGGCAAAAGGACGCCATCCGAGCCCGGGCCCGGAACGGCGGCCTGGACCTTTTTTACGTGGCGCCCGAAACCCTCAACACCCCGGGCTTCCAGGCCTTCCTGAGGGACCTGCCCCTTTCCCTCATCGCCGTGGACGAGGCCCATTGCGTGTCCCAGTGGGGCCATGATTTCCGCCCCGATTACCTTCAGATCGCGGCCCTGCGGGAAGCCTTCCCGGACGCTCCCCTGGTGGCCTTGACCGCCACCGCCGACCCCCAGACGCAGGCCGAGATCCGGGAACGACTGGGCCTTGCCGGGGACCCGGTTTTCTCCTCCAGCTTCGACCGCCCCAACATCCGTTACGAGATTTCGGTGAAGGAAGGGGGCCGCGACCAACTGCTGGACTTTATCCGGGCGCGTCATCCGGGCCAGGCCGGAATCGTCTACGTCCTGAGCCGCGCCGACACCGCAACAAACTTCATCTTCGCTTTGTCTCCAAACAACCGTGCCTGATCTGCGGGCGGCAACCTTGCGATGCGCACCATTTGCGTTTCGCCCAGACCCGAGGTCTTGGCCTAAAGGTC
>JAICXI010000316.1 GCA_025980505.1 bacterium
CGGCCAAACGGCGCCCGCCGGACTGTACCGCATCTTGAACGGGGCCGGCTTCTTATCGGCGGTCGGGGAAGTGACGGCCGACGGGCAACTGAAGCCCAAAAAAGTTTTTGGGATGGACGGAATCCGCTAAAATAGTCCGGTTTCGCCGTGCCGTGGGATGTGGCTTAAAGGCCGTCCATCTTCTGCGAAGACCCCTTTGGAATGAAAATGGAATCCAAAAAACCAATCGTCCTCACCATCGGCGTCTTCGACGGCGTGCACCTGGGCCATCAGGCCCTTTTGCGGCGCGCCGCGCGGTTGGCCAAACGGCTCAAGGCCCGGTCCCATGCCCTTACCTTTCAGGACCATCCCATGCACGTGCTGGCGGGAGGACCCCGCGTCCCTTTCCTCCTGCCCCGGCAGGAAACCTTCGAGCTGCTGAAAAAGAAGGGGGCCAGGCATGTCCATGTCCTGCGGTTTACCCCGGCTTTTTCCAAAAAAAGCCCGGAACAATTCGTCCAAGGGCTCCGGGGCTTGGGGGCGGTGAAGGGGATTGTGGTGGGCGGGAACTTCCGTTTCGGCCGGGGGGCCGCCGGCGATGTGGCGTTGTTAAGGAGGTTGGGGAAAAAATACGGCTTTGAGGTGGACGCGGTCCAACCGGTGAAGGTCCAGGGGGAGGTCGTCTCTTCCAGCCGCATCCGGCAGTTGCTGGCGACGGGCAAAACCGACAAGGCCCGCCGGATGCTGGGCCGGCCTTACGCCATTGAGGGGGAGGTGGTCCACGGCCGCCACGTGGGGCACCAGATCGGTTTCCCCACGGCCAACCTGCACGCGGTGCGGCAATTCCTGCCCAAGGACGGGGTTTATGCCTGCGCGGTCAAGCTGGGCCCCCGATTCTACCGGGCCGGCATGAACCTCGGCCAAAGGCCGACTTTCCAGGACGACAACCACCACCGCCAAGCGGAAGTCCATTTGCTCCATTATTACGGCAGGCTTTACGGCAAGACCATGCGCGTCCACCTTTTGAAGTACTTAAGGCCGGAGAGGAAATTTTCCTCCACACCGGCGCTCATCCGCCAAATCCGCAGGGATCTTATCCAGGTCCGAAAGGTCCCTTTGAGGGGCCTGTAATTCCCAATTAAATAGGGGGCTTTTGGCTTGCCGCGGGCGGCTAATGTCCTTTACAGTCCCCGCCAAAGTTCATAAAATACTGCCCCTGTCCCGTTTGTCGGGGCGGATGCTGTCCCCGGAAAAGTTTCGGGGATCGGCCTCCTTCGGGAGGCTGCGCAAGGCGATGATCCTTCCTCTTGGTTTCCGTCCACTCTGACGGATACTCGGTCGAAGGGGAGCCCGGCAACAAAACTTCACTTTGAGGAGACGTCGTTATGATGACGAAAGAAAAGAAGACCCAGTTGGTTCAGGATTTCAAGCAAAAGGACGGAGATACCGGTTCCCCCGAAGTCCAGATCGCCCTCGTCACCGAGAGGATCAAGTACTTAACGGAACATTTTAAATCCCATCCTAAGGACCATGCGTCCCGCCGCGGATTACTCAAGTTGGTCGGGCATCGGCGCCGCCTTTTGGACTACCTGAAAAAGCACGACGTGAAGCGCTATGCCGCGCTCCTCGATCGTTTGGGCCTTCGCAAATAGGAAAAACAGGCGGCGAGCTGCGGATAGCCGATGGCAAAGGATTCGATTCCAGCTACCGGCCGATAGCTGCCCGCCAACCGCTGCCTTGATTTCCGACTTCATCCAACCAAACTAATTGAGGAGGCAGTACATGGAACGTGTTAGTTGCGCGCTTGCGCATTCGACTTTCAGTCTTGAGACCGGCCGCATGGCCAAGCAGGCCGACGGGTCCGTTCTGGCTCAGTTCGGCGAAACCATGGTGTTGGTAGCCGTTGTAGGCGCCAAGGAACCCATGCCGGGCAAGGATTTCTTCCCCTTGACCGTGGAATATCGTGAAAGAACCTCGGCGGCCGGGCGCATCCCGGGCGGCTGGTTCAAGCGCGAGGGCCGTCCCCGCACCAAGGAAACCCTCACTTCCCGCCTGATCGACCGTCCCATCCGTCCCCTTTTCCCGGACGGTTTTTTCAATGAAGTCCAAATCCACGCGACGGTCATTTCCTCGGACCAGGAGAACGACTCGGACGTCCTGGCCGTTTCCGCGGCCTCGGCGGCGCTGGCCGTCTCCGACATCCCGGTGGCCGACATGTTCGGCTGCGTCAGGGTGGGCCGGATCAAGGGCGAACTTGTGGTGAACCCCACGTTCAAGCAGATGGAAGAAAGCACCATGGACCTGGTCGTGGCCGCCAGCCGCAAGGCCGTGGTCATGGTCGAGGGCGGGGCCAAGGAAGAATCCGAATCGGTCATACTGGAAGCCATCAAACTGGCCCATAAGGAATGCCAGAAGATCGTCGACCTCCAGGAGCAACTGGTGAAAAAGGCCGGCAAGCCCAAGCGGACCCTGACCCTGGTCAAGCCCGAAGATGCCCTGGTGGCCGATGTGAAGGCCTTCGCCCTTTCCAAGATGAAGGAAGCCATGGCGGAGAAGGACAAGCTCAAGCGCCAGGACAAGATCGCCCAGGTATCGAAGGACGCGGTGGAGGCCCTGAAGGCCAAGTATCCCGAGAAGGACAAGGACATCCACGGGATCATGCACGGCATCGAATCCGACCTGGTTCGGGAAGCCATCCTGGACCGCCACGAGCGCCAGGACGGCCGCAAGTTCGACGAATTCCGCCCCATCAACTGCGAGGTGGGCGTGCTGCACCGCACCCACGGTTCGGCCCTCTTCACCCGGGGACAGACCCAGGCCCTGGTGGTCACCACGCTGGGCACCAAGGACGACCAGCAGATCCTGGAAGAGCTGGAAGGGGAGCAAAAGAAACACTTCATGCTGCACTACAACTTCCCGCCTTACTCAGTGGGCGAGATCAAGCGCTTGTCGGGTCCCGGACGCCGCGAAATCGGTCACGGCGCCCTGGCCGAGCGGGCCCTGGAGCCGCTTCTCCCGGACCACGATGATTTCCCCTATACCATCCAGGTGACTTCGGACATCCTGGAATCCAACGGTTCCTCCTCCATGGCTTCGGTTTGCGGCGGCGCCTTGTCCCTGATGGACGCGGGCGTGCCATTGAAGAGCCCCTGCGCGGGAGTGGCCTTGGGGCTCATTTCCAACGAGGACCTTTCCAAGTACGCCATCCTCACCGACATCCAGGGCCTGGAAGACCATTTCGGCGACATGGACTTCAAGGTGGCCGGCACCCGCAAGGGCATCACGGCCATCCAGATGGACATCAAGATCTTCGGGCTGACCTTCGAAGTGGTGGAAAAGGGACTGGCGCAGGCCAAGCAGGGCCGCCTGACCATCCTGGACATCATGGATAAGACCCTTTC
>JAICXI010000246.1 GCA_025980505.1 bacterium
ATGGAACAACCGGGTGGAAAAGTTCGACCTGGACGGCAACTACCTCCTTCAATGGGGAGACCTGGGTTCGGCGGCCGGGCAATTCAACAACCCCGTGGGTATCACGACCGACCGGCGCGGCGACGTTTATGTGACCGACCACCTGAACCACCGGATCGAGAAATTCGACCCCCGGGGCCGGTTCCTCCTGCAGTTCGGAAAAGAGGGGCACGGCCCCGGACAATTCGAGCATCCCCAGGGCCTGCGGTTTGACTCCCAAGGCCGGCTGTTCGTGGCGGACGACGGCAACAACCGGGTCCAGGTTTTCGATTCCCATTTCCGCTACCTGGGACAGTGGGGGATCTTCGGCACCCGGGCGGGCCAGTTCAACCGGCCCACGGGCCTGGCCTTCGCCGCCGGCGGCGGGGTTTACGTGGTGGATTCCTACAACAACCGGGTCCAGAAATTCGGCCCTCTTGAGCCTTAAGCCGGCCCGTCCTCCCCGAAGTCGCAGCAGGAGCCGGCCGAAAGGGTGAACTCCTCCTCCCAGGGCGGAAGTTCCCTTTCCACCTCCGGCCCCCCGGCGTGGTTTTCCGGCGGAGGAAGGGGCGGCGGCAGGGGTTCCGTCATACCGTGGCCCCCCCGCAGCTGGACCCCGCCCCGGCCGTGCAGCCGAAGCAATGGGAATCAAACCGGATTGCGCGTTGGAGGATTTTCGAAAGGTCGAAGTTGAAGACCGTCCAGGGCTCCGCCCCGCCAAGGGACATGGAAAGCATCTGGTTGAAGTCGCAGTCGTAAAGCCGTCCGTCGTAACCCACGCTTAAAAGGGACCGGCACATGACGCCTTGGGCGGCCGCGGGGTTGAAGGAGCTCACCAGTTTTTCCATGTAGGCCTCGTAGCCGTCGATTTGCCGCAGCTGGGCCTTGAAACGGTGGATGGGCATGTTGGTGAGGGTATAGAGTCGGTTGAAGACCAGGCCGTGTTTGGATTCCAGTTCCTCCCTGTACTGCTTCTCCAAGTCCGGTTGTGCCGCGGGCAGGAAGGCCCCCACGGGGTTGTAAACCAGGTTCAAGACCAGTCCCGACCCATCCACGCCGTATCCCGCCCGGTTCAGCCGCCTCATGCTTTCCAGGCTTTTGGCGAAAACGCCCGGGCCCCTTTGCTTGTCCGTGAAGTATTCCTGGAAATAAGGGAGGGAGGAAATGACTTCCACCCCCTTGGCCGCGAAGAATTCCGGCAGGTATTCCTTGGAGTCCCCCGTTTGGGGATTCCCGTCCAGCGTGACGGTCAGGTTGTGGCGCACCAACACCTGCTTGCCCCTTGTCCGGGCCTCCGACACAAAATAATCGAAGTGGGGGTTCAGTTCCGGCGCCCCGCCGGTGATATCCAGTTTCCGCAGGGAAGGATTCGCCTCCAGGATATCCAGGCACTTGTCCACCGTGGCCCTGTCCATTTGCTCGGTGCGCTTGGGGGAGGCGTCCACGTGGCAGTGGCGGCAGACCTGGTTGCACAGCTTGGTGACGTTCACCTGCAGGGTTTCCAGGGCAAGGGGCTTCAATTCCAGCCGGTGCCGGTCCAGCGCGCCTTGGAAATCGAAGCGGGTGTCGTATTCCGCCTTGGAGGCGGAAGTTGAAGCCGGGGGGGACAAGTCAGGCCCCCGCCCGGTCCATGACGTTGTGCATCTGAACGCCGTGCACCAGGGTCATCCCCGCCTCCAATGCGCCTGCCACGTGGAGGGCTTCGGTCATCTGGTCCGGGTTGGAGCCGTTCTCCAGGCATTGGGTGGTGTATTGGTCGATGCAATAGGGGCATTGCTTGGCGTGGGCCAGGGCCAGGCCGATCAGGGCCTTTTCCCGCTTGGTCAGCGCGCCGTCGGTTCCGGTGGCCTCGTTGTAATAATCGAAGAACTTCTTGGCCAGCTCGGGTTTGAACTTGCCGATGCCGCCGAACTTGCCCAGGTCCTTGGATTCGTAGTAATTCATGGGTCTTCCTTTCTTGAAACAGGGTCTTCGGGAGAGCTTACCGGAAAAAGCCGCCGGGATTCCATGAGGGATAGGGAAAACCGGGAGGAAAAGTTTCAAGAACCGGCGCTTTTTCGGTTTCCTCTCCCCGGCTTATCTGAATAATAGCAAGGCATGGACCCTTCGATTCCAGCCGGTCTGGAAAAAGCTTATCGACAATGCGGGGAAAGGGCCGCCGGCCACTATGAGAATTTTCCCGTAGCGTCCCTCCTCTTGCCCAAGGCATCCCGGCCCCACGTGGCCGCCCTTTACGCCTTTGCCCGCACCGCGGACGATTTCGCGGATGAGGAGCGGTACGAAGGCCGCCGCCGGGAGGAAATCAACCGGTGGGAAAGGGGCCTGCGGGACGCCTTAAAGGGAAGAAAGGCCCCGGCTCCCCTCCAGGCCTTCGCCCACACCCTTCAAGCCTTCCGGATTCCCCTTTCCCTGCCTTTGGATTTGTTGAAAGCCTATCGAATGGATTTGACCGTCAAGCGCTATGCCTCCTGGAAGGAACTCCTTTATTACTGCCGCCACAGCGCCGACCCCGTGGGCCGCATGGTGCTTTATATCTCCGGCATCCGCGAGGGCGGGTTGCACCGCTATTCGGATTCCATTTGTTCCGGGTTGCAGCTCATCAACTTCTGGCAGGACACGGCCCTGGATTTGAAGCGGAACCGCATCTATTACCCCCTCTCGGAGCTGAAAAAGGCCGGCGTCCGGGAAAAGGACCTGTTGGCGCTGGAGGATTCGCCCCGGGTCCGCCGCTTGGTGAAAAGCGCCGTGGATTTCACGGAGGCCGCCTTCCGCAAGGGGCTCCCGCTCCTGGACTCGGTGTCCGGCCGGTTGAAGTGGGAGCTGCAAGCCACCTTCCTGGGGGGTCAAGGCATCCTCAAGAAGATCCGCGGGATGGATTACAATGTGCTCCGGCACCGGCCCTCGTGGAGCGCCTTCGACAAGCTGTCGCTGGCGGCCAAGGCCTTGTTCGGCCGGGTGGGCCCGGGATGAATCCAAATTCCGCTCAAGGACGCCTGTGAACCCCCTCAACGGTTCCCTTCAGAAAAAAACCAGCTTTTACTATCCCCTGCTTTTGTTGCCGGTGGAAAGACGGACCGCCATGGAGGTCCTTTACCGCTTTTGCTGGGCGGCCGATGAAATCGCCGACGGGCCGGGATCGCCCGCCGGGAAGAAGCGCCGCCTGTCCGCCTTCCGCCGGAACCTCCGCTCCTGCTTTTCAGGGAATGTCCGGGAACCCTTCTTCCAGCGGCTCCGGGAAGTGGTCCGGCGGTTCGGCCTTTCCCGCGAACCCCTGGAGCGCGTCCTGGAAGGGGTGGGCCAGGACCTGAGGCCCCTGCGCTTCAGGACCTTCGCCGAGCTTCACGCTTATGCACGGCGGGTGGCCGGTGGGCCGGGGTTGGCCAGCATGGAAATATTCGGGTACAAGGACCGGCGGCACCGGGATTACGCGGAAAACCTCGGGATCTTCCTCCAGTTGGTCAATATCACGCGGGATTTCCGGGAGGACCTGGGCCTGGGGCGGCAATACCTTCCTCAGGAGGATTTCAACCGCTTCCATCTGGATCCCCGCCGCATCGGCGCCGGCGACTCCCATTGGAAGCCTTTCGTGGAATTCCAATTGGACCGGGCCTGGTCCTTCCTGGAAAAGGCCCGGAAGTGCCTCAGCCCGCGGGAACGTTGCGCCCTGGCGACGGCCGAAGCCATCGCGGCGGTCTATGTGAAGCTGCGCCAAAAGATCAAAAACAACCCCTACGGGGTGCTGGAGGGGCGGATTTCCCTCTCGCCGTTGGACAAGCTGCTTTCGGTGGCGGGGGCCCTGGGACGGTGCTGGCTGTGGAAAAGGCGGGGGGCGTGATGGAAAAGGTCCTCGTCATCGGGGGCGGTTTCGCGGGACTCTCGGCCGCCACCGCCCTGGCCGAGCAAGGCCATCCCGTGGAACTGCTGGAAACCAAGGGCTTCCTGGGAGGGCGGGCTTACTCCATCGCGGGTTCCGAATCCTTTCCCGCGCCCCTGGACAACGGGCCCCACCTTTTCATGGGATGCTATAGGGAAACGTTG
>JAICXI010000240.1 GCA_025980505.1 bacterium
CGACACAGATCAATTTCGCCTGGAAGTGGAGGACACGGGGATCGGCATTAAAACCGAGGACCGCCACAAGCTTTTCATCGAGTTCCAACAGCTGGACGCGGGCACGGCCAAAAAATACGCGGGCACGGGGCTGGGACTGGCCTTGACGAAGCGCATCGTGGAAGCCCAGGGGGGCGAGGTGGGCGTCCAAAGTGAACCGGGCCAGGGAAGCACCTTTTACGCCGTGCTTCCCCTGGAGACGAAGATCCCTTTGGGCGGGGGCGGACATGGCGGCTGAGCCCGTTCTGATCGTGGATGACAACGTCGCCAACTTGAAGCTGGCGAAGGTCCTGCTGGTGAAGGAAGGCTACGAGGTGAGGACCGCGGGCGACGCCGAGGAAGCCCTGAAAGTAATGGAGGGTTTCAAGCCGCGCCTGATCCTCATGGACCTCCAATTGCCAGGCATGGACGGCCTGACCCTGACCCGGAAGCTTAAGGCCGAGCCGGCCACCCGGGACATCGTCATTGTGGCCTTGACGGCTTATGCCATGAAAGGCGACGAGGAAAAAGCCCGGGCTGCGGGCTGCGACGGCTATATCACCAAGCCCATCGACACCCAATCCTTTCCCGGCCTTGTGGCCCGGACCCTGGATCGAAGGTAAAAGACCCAGGGTCCGGGGTGCGCGGGGCCGGATCACGGGATTCCAAAAAAAACGCGGTAAAAATTGTTTTCCGGGGATAAAGTGAAAAAAATACTGGTCGTGGACGATGAACCCATCGAGGGCCGGCTGCTCAAGGCGGTTTTCGGCAAAGCGGGCGGGTATGAGGTCTTTACCGCCGAAACCGGCGCTTCAGCCTTGCAGGAAGCCGAACGGCTTTCCCCGGACGCGGTCATCCTGGACCTCAACTTGCCCGACATGAGCGGCCTGGACGTGCTGAAGAAGCTCCGGCAAACCCAGCCCCAAACGCCTATCGTCATGCTGACCGGCAGCACCGACGTCCAGACGGCGGTGGAAGCCATTCAATTGGGCGCCCACAACTATCTCACCAAACCCTTCGAGAACGGCCAGATGCTGGTCACGGTCCAACGGGCTGTTGAAAGGAAGGAACTGCTTTTCCAAATGGAGGACCTGCGCCGCAAAGCCGGGCAAGGCGGGACCCTCGCCCGCATCCTGGGGGAAAGCCCCGGGGTCAAAGAAGCGGTGGATCAGATCCGCAAAGTGGCCGACTCCGGATTGACCGTGTTGATCCAAGGTGAAACGGGCACGGGCAAGGAATTGGTGGCCCGCGCCCTCCACGAGGAAAGCGGCCGGAGGGACAAACCCTTCGTGGCCATCGATTGCGGGGCCCTGGCGGAAAACCTCCTGGAATCCGAAATGTTCGGCCATGAAAAGGGGGCTTTTACCGGAGCGGACCGCAAGAAGGACGGCCAACTGGTATTGGCGCAAGGCGGCACCCTGTTCCTGGATGAGGTGGGCAACCTGCCCCTGGCCCTCCAGACCAAGCTGTTGCGCGTCCTGCAGGAACGGCAAGTGCGGCCCGTGGGCGCGGACAAGTCCCGGCCCATCGACGTGCGCTTCATCGCGGCCACCAATATGCCGCTGGAAGACGAGGCCAAGGCCGGGAAATTCCGCCAGGACCTTTATTACCGGTTGGCCGAATTTACGGTGGCCTTGCCGCCCTTGCGGGCGAGAAAGGAAGATATCCTGCCCCTGGCCCAACGGTTCAGGGAAGAAGCCACGGTCGAACTGCGCCGGTCCGTTAGTTCCATTTCGGAAAACGCGGAAAAGGCGCTGCGGGCCCATTTCTGGCCCGGCAATATCCGGGAGTTGCGCAACGTGATCCGCCAGGCGGTCCTCTTGACGCCCGACTCGGTCCTCCACCGGGAACAAATCGGCCAGTTGCTGGGATCGGGCGCCATGGGGGAATCCTCGGGGATGGTGGAAGTGCCCTTGATGCCCGGGCGGTCGTTAAAACAAATCGCGGAGAATGCCGTGGAAGAGGCGGAGAAACAGGCGATCCGGAACGTGCTGAAGTCCACGGGAGGCAACAAGGCAAAGGCAGCCAAGATCCTGAAGACCGACTACAAAACCCTTCATGTGAAGATCAAAAAGTACGGGTTGAAGGCGGAGGCTTAAGCGCGAAAGGTTTTTGGAGGCCGGAAAGCCGGCCTCCCGCCGGGTTTCGCGGGTTCTTCGGCTTCCCCTGGTTTCTTCCCGGGGCGGTCTTGCCTTCAGTTGGAAGCGGGGGAAAGGCCGGCTTGGAACCGGCACTCGTGGGATTTCAGGAAAATCGGATTGATGCGAAGGGACTTCCGTTTCAACGAAACAACCGGGATTTCCTGTTTGAAACAAAGGATGAGGTGGTGTTTCTCGGTTGTTTTTTTCCTGCGGTTTGAGTCCTTCATCGGCCCCTCCCTTTTGATTCCCTTACTTTACGCCGCGCCATTCTCCGATTCAAGGCGGCCGGCCAGTTCCTCGGCGTTTCGAACGATGATCTTGCCCCGGGCGGTGGAAACCACCCCTTCCTGCTCCAGCCGGGCGAAGGTCCGGATGGAAGTCTCCACGGTGGTGCCGACCATTTCGGCGATCTCCCTGCGGGTCAGGGGGATGGTGCGGCCGAAATCATCCAAAAGGTTCAGCAGGACGTGCAGGATGCGTTTTTCCACGCTTTCCTGCTCGAAGGTTTGCATCTCCTTGGTTTGGCGAAGGCGTTTGGACAAGTGTTCCGCCACCGCGATGGAGAGGCCTGGATAGCGTTCTAAAAGGGCCATGAAATCGGCCATGGGAAGGGAAACCACGGTGACCTCGCTTTCGGCCACGGCGTGGCAGGGATACTCGCCGCCGCCCAGGCAGCAGCAGGTCCCGAACATTCCCTTGGCCCCCACCATGCAGAGGGTCTGGCAACGACCGTTGCTGGCCGAATGGTTGACGGCCTTCACATGGCCTTCCTTGACGAACCAGACGCATTCGGCCGGGTCGCCTTCCAACAGGATGGATTCGAGCTTGGAATATTTCTTCTCAACCATTCGTTTTTCGATTTCCGCCAGCGCCGCCGGGGGCAGCTTTTTGAAAATCTCCATGGTCGAAAGGAAGCTTTTGGCCGCCGGAATGGCGCCGAGCCTGGTTTTCACCGATGTCAACATGTCTTCCTCCCCTTGGGCCTGCCTTGCAAGCCTAAAAAACCTTTGTTGAATTGTTGTTGTGGCCGTCTTTGGAACTCCGACGCAGGTATTCGGCCACCATAACCGGTAAAGCCTGGGTGTCGATGGGCTTGTGGAGATAACCATCGCAACCGGCTTTTTTCACCCTCTCCTCGTCTCCCTGCAAAGCGTAGGAAGTCACCATCAGGATGATAATGTCACGGTTCTGGGGGTCGGCCTTCAACCTTTGCGCCAGCTCCACGCCGTCCATGCCGGGGAGTTGGAGGTCCATGAGGATCAGGCGGGGGCGGAAATGTTGCAGTACCTGGAAGGTTTCCTCCGCGTCTTTCGCGGTTTTCACCTGGTACTTTTCCACCTCCAAAAGAACCCTTTCCAATTTCAGGTTCATCGGGTTGTCGTCAACAATCAGGATGGGTTCGTTGGACATGCCCGCCGTCTCCTTTTGGATTCGCAAAGATGGTTTGAATAAAGCAAGCCGGATGCCAGCCGGAAAAGGTGAAAAACAAGGGCTTTTCGACGGCCGAAGGGGGGACTGGAAGGGATATGGGAGAGTGACCATGGCGGCGGCGCCATAGTTGGATGGGCCAGGTGGGCAAGAACGGCGCGGGGTCTCCGGAAATAAAAAGGGCCGGGCCTTGCCGAGCCCGGCCGCGTCCATTTCCAATTTCTCGGAGAGATAAGGCTTTATCACGCCCCTTTCAAATTGCCCAGAATGACCTACCCAAGTTTTACTTGTGCAGTGATTTCGGAGTTCGCCCCCAGGTTTTGATGGCCTTTTGAAAGGGCCGCCCGCCGAATCCCTGTGCAACAATGCTAAAGGATGGCGGAAGAAGGCAACATGATTTAACTCATAATAAAAAATCAAAAGGCCGGACTTTGGGGGTCCGGCCTTTTTTCCGCAGCAGTTTGGATTGGGAATTGTTTGGGGAGCGACGTCAAATCAACTGCAA
>JAICXI010000124.1 GCA_025980505.1 bacterium
AGGTCCGGAAGGACCCGGTTAAAGCCGTCGTTGAGCGAGGCCAGGCACCGCACCGTGTCCAGCTCGGGCAGGTTGTTGACGAAGACGAGCTTCTGGCCGGCCTGGACGCCCAGCACGTGGGGCTGGTAACGGCAGGAAGTCCGCACGGTCACGGCGCGGCCCGGCGCGGGGTAGCCCGCCGCGCCTTCCTTCACATACACGAAGGCGTTTTGCAGGGTGCGGTCGGCGTTTTGGATCGCCGACTCGTCCTTGAGCAGGGCGCCGTAGCGGGCCCGGCAGTAGGTGTCGCTGATCGTCCCCAAGGACTTGGGCGCGGGCGCCTTGCCGTCCAAGAAAACCCTGCCCGCCAGCACCGCCTTTCCGGAAACCGGAGCCGCCTTGCCGGCGCCCCCCATGCTTTCCAAAAAGTCCTTCCCTGCCCGGGCCCAACCGGTTTGAAGGGCCGCCACCGCCAGGCATGCCAACACCGCCGCTTTTCCGCGCATCTTCCCCCGCCTTTTCCCCGGTTTGGATTCTCCCCTGGCCCGGAGAAGGAAATTCCATTTTAGATATTTTATTTTCCTTGCGCGGGACCAAATCGAAGGCCGGCCCAGGCCTTAAACCTGATCCCCGTCATAGAGGCCTTTGCGCCAAACTGTAAAATCCTCTTGTCCGGCGGCTTCCTCCCCTTCCACCGGTCAAGGACCTTCCATGAGCACGCCGATTCGTTTCGATTTGACCCAGAAGGACATCCCCACCCATTGGTACAACCTGTTGCCCGACTTTCCCGTCCCCCTTCCGCCGCCGCTTCACCCCGGCACCAAGGAACCCGTGACGCCGGACCTCATGGCCGCCATCTTCCCCATGAACCTCATCCGGCAGGAGATGAGCGCCGAGAACCGCGTGCCCATCCCGGACGAAGTGCGGGATATCTACGCGCTTTGGCGCCCCACCCCCCTCCTGCGCGCCCTGCGGCTGGAAAAGGCCCTCGATACGCCCGCCCACATCTATTACAAGTACGAAGGCGTCTCCCCCGGCGGTTCCCATAAGCTCAACACCGCCGTGCCCCAGGCTTATTTCAACAAGCAGGCCGGCACCCGGCACATCGCCACCGAGACCGGCGCGGGCCAGTGGGGTTCCTGCCTGGCCCTGGCCTGTAAGCTCTTCGGCCTCGACTGCAAGGTCTTCATGGTCCGGGTGAGCTTCCACCAGAAGCCCTACCGCAAGCTCATGATGCAAACCTGGGGCGCCAAGGTGTACCCTTCGCCCAGCCACGAGACCGAGTTCGGCCGCAAGATGTTGCACCAGGACGCGGACTGCCCCGGCAGCCTGGGCATCGCCATCTCGGAGGCCATCGAAACCACGGTCAAGACGCCCGACACCAAGTATTCCTTGGGCTCGGTGCTGAACCACGTCTGCCTGCACCAGACGGTCATCGGCCAGGAATCCCTGAAGCAGATGGAAATCGCCGGGGAGTACCCGGACGTGGTCATTGGTTGCGCCGGGGGCGGCTCCAACTTCGCGGGGATCGCCTTCCCCTTCGTGGAGCGCAACCTGAAAAAAGGCGCCAAGACCCGCATCGTGGCCGTGGAACCCTCCTCCTGCCCTTCCATGACCCGGGGCGAATACCGCTACGATTTCGGCGACACCGGGGGCATGACGCCCCTGATGAAGATGTACACCCTGGGCAACGACTTCATGCCGCCTTCCATCCACGCCGGCGGCCTGCGCTACCACGGCATGGCCCCCACGGTCAGCCACCTTTACCACGAGAAGCTCATCGAGGCCGTGGCCGTGCCCCAGGAAGAGGTGTTCGAGGCGGCCTTGAAGTTCGCGGGCACCGAGGGCACCATTCCGGCTCCCGAGTCCTCCCACGCCATTGCCCGGGCCATTACCGAGGCCGAGGCGGCCAAGAAAGAGGGCAAAAAGAGGGTTATTCTCTTCAACTTATCCGGCCACGGAATGCTGGACTTGACGGCCTATGACGAGTATATGAACGGGTAGCAAAGGGGTTTTGGGTCGACCGATACCGATGATAAGAACGCCACGGGACCGAGGGAGGCCCGCGGCCCTTCCGATGGGGCGGGTTCGGGTGGTGTGCCGGGCCGGACCCGGCGGCAAGCCCTGAAAGCCTCTGTTCCGGCGCTCCTCCCCCGAAAAAAACCAGTGGAATTCTTCAAAAGTTCCTGTCTTCTTGGCGGACTTTTTTTTAGAATTCCCTATCTCAAGATCCCGGAACACCCGGCGGAGGCTATGGACATGGCGGACAACGCGAAACTCATTGTGGAAGGGAAAACCTACGAATTCCCCGTGCTGGTGGGCTCCGAGGGGGAAAAGGCCATCGACATCTCCAACCTGCGCTCCGAAACCGGCTACATCACCCTGGACAACGGTTACGGCAACACGGGCTCCTGCCAGAGCAGCATCACTTTCATCGACGGGGATAAGGGCATCCTGCGGTACCGCGGCATCCCCATCGAGGAACTGTCCGAGAAGTCCTTTTTCACCGAAACCGCCTACCTGCTCATGTACGGCGAACTGCCCAGCGAAGGCAAGCTCAAGTCCTTTTCCGAGCGGCTGAACAAGTCCTCCCTCATCCACGAGGACATGCTGCACTTTTTCACCGGTTACCCCAAGGGCGCCCATCCCATGGCCATCCTGACCAGCGTGGTGGCGTCCCTTTCGGCCTTCTATCCCGTCAAGGACACTCTGGACCCGGAGGACGAGGAGATCATCATCGCCAACCTCATGTCCCAGATCCGCACCATCGCGGCCTTCTCCTATAAGAAGTCCATCGGCGAGCCCGTGGTATACCCCTCCAACAAGCTCAAGTTCGTGGAGAACTTCCTCAACATGATGTTCGCCTCGCCCGTGAAGGACTACAGCCTGGACCCGGACGTGGTGAAGGCCCTGGACATGTTCTTCCTTCTTTCCGCCGACCACGAGCAGAACTGCAGCACTTCCACCGTGCGCATGGCCGGCTCCAGCCTGGCCAACATTTATTCGGTCATCGGCGCGGGCATCTGCGCGCTTTGGGGCAAGCTGCACGGCGGGGCCAACCAGGAAGTCATCGAGATGCTGGAACACCTGCGCGACACCAGGACCTCTCCCACGGCCTTCGTGGACGCCATCAAGAACAACAAGGGCAAGCTCATGGGCTTCGGCCACCGGGTCTACAAGAACTTCGACCCCCGCGCCAAGATCATCAAGGGCCTGTGCCACTCGTTGTTGAAGAAGCCGGGCCTGAACGACCCCACCTTCGAAATCGCCTTGAAGCTGGAGGAAATCGCGCTCAAGGACGACTATTTCCTGAGCCGCAAGCTTTATCCCAACGTGGACTTTTACTCGGGGTTGATCCTGAAGGCCGCGGGTTTCCCCATCAACATGTTCACGGTGCTTTTCGCCATCGGCCGGGTCCCCGGCTGGCTGGCCCACTGGCGCGAGATGCGGCACGACAAGCACACCCGCATTTCCCGGCCCCGGCAGGTGTACCAGGGCCCGACCCGCAGGGCCTACGTTCCCATCCAGGACCGCAAGTAACCCCGCCTCCCGCCCCCAAACCCGGCCCCCAAAGGGCCGGGGCTCCTCCTTGGTCCTTCGCGGTCCCGCAACAAAATCCATCCCCTTCCCCCATTTCCTTCGGAGTTCCACGGTGGGCGCACTTCAATGCTGCCCCATCGCGCCGAGGGGATCTTGCCGGCCACCTCGATGGCCACGTTCAGGTCCTTGGCCTCGATGAGGAATTCCCCTCCTAATTGTTCCTTGGTTTCCGCGAAAGGGCCGTCCGTGGCGGAAAGCTTGCCCTCGCGCACCCTTACCGTGGTGGCCGCCGATGTGGGCTGCAGGCCCTGGTTCCAAAGCAACTGGCTCTTTTTCTTAAGATCATCGACGAACGCCTGGTACTCGGCACGGACGGCCGTAAGGTCCTCCTTGGGCATGTCCAATGTTTTTTTCTCGTCTTGGTAGACCATCAACAGGTATTTCATGGCTTCCTCCCCCCGAAAGATTGATTCATCCAACACTTCCTAGTCGCTGGCGCGGCCTTATTTTCGACAACCGATTCGCCAAAAGGAAAGGGGGAGAGGCCCCTTGCCGCGGATTTTTTTGCGCCACCCCGGCCAAAGCGGGGGATAATGCGGTCCAAACTTCGGATTCCCAGGAGGAGCCCCATGAAACGTCTTCCCCGCTTCCAGCCCGCCCTCGCAACCCTTTTTTTCCTGCCCTTTCTCCCTTTTTCCGGCTGTGCCACGCTCCAACAACTCGGCCAAATGGCCAATCTTTCCCAATGCCGGTTCCGGCTGGCTTCCGTGGAGCAAACCAGCCTGGCCGGCATAGCCCTCCAGGACGGGAGCGGCCCGTCCGACCTCGGGCCCTTGGACCTGATCAAGCTGCAATCGGCCTTTTCCTCGGGGACCCTCCCCCTCCAATGCACACTCAACCTCGAGGCCAGGAACCCCAACGGCTCGCCCGCGGGCATGAGCCGCATGGAATGGGTGCTTTTCATGGACGGCAGCCGCCTGACCTCGGGGGTGCTGGAAAAGCCGGTGGAAATCGCCCCCAACGGCGAAACCGGCACATTCCCCTTGGCGGTGAGCCTGGACCTGCTCCAGGTCCTCTCGGGGAAAACCCTGGATTCCATGGTCAACCTGGCGTCGAATATCGCGGGTGAAGGGACCCGTCCGACCCGGATCACCCTCCAGGTGAAGCCTTCCATCACGGTGGCGGGCCAAACCCTGGATTACCCCGGTTTTGTCACGGTCCGCCACGACTTCAGTTCCAATTAAACCTTTGAAGTAAATTCCCGAAAAGAAGGAGAACCGATGCCATTGCAAAAGAGGATCTTGGGGAAAACCGGCTTGTCCGTGGCCGAGATCGGCCTGGGCCTTTGGGCGGTGGAAGGGTCGGATTGGGGCAAGGCCGATGACAGGGATAACCTGGAAGCCATCGAGAAGGCCCTGGACATGGGCGTGAACTTTTTCGACACTTCCGACGTTTACGGCAACGGCCACAGCGAGGAACTGCTGGGGCGGGCCATGAAGGGGCGGCGGGGAAAGTTCATCGTTTCCACCAAGATCGGCTGGAGGGGTTTCAACGACGGCCACAGCGCCTACACCACCGTGGACAAGCTCATCGCCGGGGTGGAGTCCAACCTGCAACGGCTCCAAACCGACCACTTAGATATTATCTTCGACCACATCAACTTCCCCGAGTCCACCATGGGGGTCTTTGTCGAGGGTT
Source organism: bacterium (assembly GCA_025980505.1). Lineage (GTDB taxonomy): Bacteria > Oederibacteriota > Muellerivitia > Muellerivitales > Muellerivitaceae > JAICXI01. Next base: position 5,218 of record JAICXI010000124.1, read on the forward strand.
TCGGCAAATTGCAAAAGCAGGGGAAGCTGAAGGGTTACGGGCTCAGCACCAGCGATTTTGAGTACTTAAAGAAGTTCAACGCCGACGGCGGTTGTTCGGCGGTGCAGATCGACTACAGCATCCTCAACCGCACCCCGGAAGCCGATATCCTTCCCTACTGCGCCAAGGAAAACATCGGCCTCGTCATCCGGGGGCCGCTGGCCATGGGCCTGCTGGCCGGGAAGTTCACCCGGGACTCGCGTTTTGACCCGGGGGATTTCCGCCGCAACTGGATCGAGAAGCCCGACCAGCACGGGATTTTCATGGAAGACCTGGAGAAGGTGGAAAAGCTGAGGCCCCTTGCCACGGGCCGGACCCTGGCCCAATTGGCGCTCCAGTTCACCTTGGCCCACCCCGCGACGTCGGTGGTCATCCCCGGCGCCAAGAACCCGTTGCAGGTGGAAGCCAACGTTTCAGCGGGTTTGCTGCCGCCCTTGACCCCCGCGGAACTGAAAAAGCTGGAGGCTGTCACCCCGGTGGGCGGAGGCCGCAAGATCTGGCCGGCGTAAAACCCCGGGGCGCCCGGATAATCGGACGCGGCCCCTACCCCCAGGGCCTGTTGCAAGGCCCTTCGCGCCTTCCACCTACCGGAGCCCTTCCAGCCTGCGGCGGATCTCATCCCGGACATCCCTGAATTTCTGGAGCTTTTGTTCGTCGGTCCCCTCCTGGCCCGCCGGGTCCGGCAGGGGCCAATGGAGGCGCTCGGCCCTGCCCAAGAAAACAGGGCAAACCTCCTCCGCGCAAAGGGTGACGACCCTATCCACCGTGGCCGGGTCGATCTCCTCCACCGATTTGGACCGGTGGGCGGAAATATCGATCCCCACTTCCGCCAGCGCCCGGATGGCGAAGGGGTTCACCTTCGAGG
>JAICXI010000257.1 GCA_025980505.1 bacterium
CGGCGGGTTTGGCGGATTTGGCGGCGGTGGATCGGGCGGCGGAGGGGCCAGCGGGGGATGGTGACAAGGCCTGGCGGCGAATTTTAAATTATGAATTTTGAAGGACCGAGGTTTTTGAACCTTCGGTCCAAAAGCGCCATTAACTTAGAGCTTAAAACTTGGAATTCAATACTGAACTAAGGGAAATTTGAGCCGTCGAGGACGGTCCTTCAATCCCGATCCGATGAGTCCTTGGCGAGGGAGGTTTTATGAGGTGGACGACGGAAAAGATGGTGGAAGAACTCAAGGGCCTTTTGGGCGACCAACTGGTATCGGTGGTCCTTTACGGCTCGGCGGCGGGCGGCGACCACGCCGGAAGCAAATCGGACATCAACTTGATGGTGGTGGCCCAAGGGCTGGGCTTGCCGCAGTTGAGGCTCCTTTCCAAGGCGGTGATCCCCTGGGTGAAACAAGGCAACCCCACGCCCCTGCTGATGGCGGACGGCCATTTAAACGACCTCACCGATGTTTTCCCGATCGAGATACTGGACATGCAGCACAACCACCGGGTCCTTCACGGGCCGGACCCCCTGGAAGGGCTCTCCCCGGCCCACGAGCACCTGCGCGTGGAACTGGAGCATGAGCTGAGGGGAAAACTGATGCGGCTCAAGTCCCGGTACACCTTGACCGAGGCCCGGCCCGGTTTCGTGGAAAGCCTGATGGTGGAGTCCCTTTCCACCTTCCTGGTTTTGTTCAAGAACGCCTTGTGGCTTTACGGGGAAAAGCCGCCCCTGGCCAAACTGGAGGCCCTCCACCGGTTGAAAAAGCATATCGCCTTCGATATCGAGCCTTTCGAAACCGTGGACCGCCTCAAACGGGGGGAAAGAATCGGCGGCCTGGACGTGCTGGGAACCTTTGAAAAATACTTGGGCTCCATCGAGACCATCGTTGATAATGTAAACCAATAAAAAGAGGTCGGTTGCCGTCCGGCAAATGCCGGGCCGGCAACGGAAGGCGGGGGGTGGGAATGAAAAAGCTGCACAAGACAATAACGGCCGGCGCGGTCGTCCTGGCGATGTCCTGGGTTTCGGGGCATGCGGTTTGGGCCGCCGGGGCCAAGAAAAAATCCACCCTGAAGCTCCAAAGCGCCTCGTTCAAGGACGGGGGGGTGATTCCCGCCAAGTACGCTTCCTGCGGCGGGCAGGACGTCTCGCCCGAGCTGAGCTGGAAAGGCGCGCCCCCGAAAACCAAGTGCTTCGCCCTGGTCGTGGAGGATCCGGACGCCCCGATGATGGTTTTCACGCATTGGGTCATCTTCAACATCCCGGCGAAGCCCGCCAATCCCGGCGGCAATACTTACGAGCTCTTGGAGGGTTTTCCCCGGGATGACAAGACCCCCGAGGGAATCCTGCAGGGGGTGAACGACTTCAAAAAAATAGGTTATGACGGGCCTTGCCCGCCCAACGGCCTCCACCGATATTACTTCAAGTTGTACGCCCTGGACGGCCCCGTGGCCCTCTCGGCGGGGGTTTCCAAGGACCGGCTGCTCAAGGCCATCCAGAAGCACACGCTGGCCTGGACGCAGATCATGGGACTGTACGGGAAATAAGCGGAAAAATTTTATTTTCGGAGGTTTGGAATGTCTTCCAAAGCCTGGCTGTGGGTGATTTTGGGTTTTGTGGTGGTTTTCGGCCTGACGCTGGCGGGGGCCTATAACGGCCTGGTGTCCTCCAATCAGGCCATCGACAGCGCCTGGGCCAACGTGGAAACGGACCTCCAGCGGCGTTACGACCTCATTCCCAACCTCGTCAACACGGTCAAGGGCTATGCCAAGCACGAAAGCGGCGTTCTGGAGGAAGTCACCCGCCTGCGCAGCCAATGGGGCGCGGCCCGGACCACCGAGGACCAGGTCAAGGCCGCCAACAACCTGGAAGGCGCGTTGGGGCGCTTGATGGTGGTGGTCGAGAAATACCCCGACTTGAAGGCCAACGAGAACTTCCTGAGGCTGCAGGATGAGCTCGCCGGCACGGAAAACCGCATCGCGGTGGCCCGCATGCGGTACAACCAGTCGGTCCAGGACTACAACGTGAGGGTCCAAAGTTTCCCCTCCAACCTGATGGCCTCCATCGGCGGCTTCAAGGTGAGGGATTCCTACTTCAAGGCCCAGGAAGAGGCGAAGGAAGCGCCTAAAGTCCAATTTTAAATTTTCAATTATGAATCAAGGAAGATTTTCCCATCGCGGAAACAGCCGCGATGGGAAAATCACGAGACATGCCTGATTACTGACTTCCTTTGAGGTTTGCCATGGGTCCGGGGGGAATCGCCGTCCTCGTTTTGATCGCCTCCGCCGCGGCTTATATCCTCGTCGCGGAAAAACCATTCCGGAAAAAGGGCCGTTCCCCGTGGGACGATTCCCCCTTCGCCGGCCTCGCCAAGGTTCCGCTCCACCTCGTGCAGGCCCCCCCGGAAATGGCCGAACGCCTGACCCCGCCATGGCAGGCCGAACTGACGCAAAAACTCCGGCAGGAAGGCTACGACCTGGTGGGCGATTATTCCTATTCCTCCACTCTTTTTTTCTGGGCCCGCACCTTCCTGGCACCGGACCGGAAATCCGTCCTGCTTTTGGTGAACTGGGTGGAAGGGAAGGAAGGGGGGAAGGTGGTCATCAGCAACCTCGAGATTTATTCCTTCACCGGCAATTCATTCCTTTTAACCGCCTGCGCCCAGGACGGGGCGGCCAAGCTCCTGACCGGGGCCAACCGGCCCACGGAGGAACAACTGTCGCTGCACTTGAAGGCCGTGTTCGCCGAGAGCGCGGTGAGGCCTATCGTGGAGGAACACCGGCGGCGCCTGAAGGCCTGGGAGGAAAAGGGAACGATCCTCCGCGAACTCACCCGCGAAAACGTCCTGCCGAGCCTCTCCAAGGTTTTTTCTTGAGGGGGCCCCGCGCATGAGGGCTCCTTGGCTCCTGATCTTGGCGGCGTGGCTTCTTCCCCTGGCGGCTCTTGCCGGGGAATCCGCCCCCGGGGCTTCCGGGCCGGCCTTGTCCCCCGGCTCCGATCCGGCGCTGGACCCGGCCTTTGTGCCGGTTCTTTCCATCCTTTACGGGACCAACCGTCAAAAAAAGCCGGGGCGTCCCACGGATTACGGTTCCCGGGAGAACGGCGAAGTCCAATACGGCATTTCGGAGGTTGACTTCGACCCGCCCTACCGCCGCCGGCCCCCGCAAGGGGCGGGGTGGATCCAGTGGAGGAAAAAAACGGACCCCCGGGGGCCGGCGATTTCCAATGAGCCTTTGACCCCCCATGCCTTTGAACAGGCCCTCGGCGGGGGCCTTTCGGACGGGACCCTTCTTTTCATCCACGGTTACGACAACAGCTTTTCCCTCGGCTTGCGCGAGACGGCCCAACTGGCTTACGACCTCGGGTTCCGGGGGACGCCCCTGCTTTACAGTTGGCCCTCCCAAGACAGCTTGTTCCAGTACGGGGAGGACCGCCGGACCGCCGAGGACCCCCGCGGGGTGGGGCAGCTGGCGGGTTTTTTAAGGGAAGTGGCGGCCCATTCCCGGGCACGGGGCCTCCATTTGATGGCGCACAGCATGGGTTGCCTCTTATTGTGCGAGGCACTGGAAGAGATCATCCGCACCGGGACGCAGAAGGACCGGAAGGCCTTCGCCGACAAGGTGGGTTCCATCGACCTCTTGGCCGCGGATATCTGCAAGGAAACCTTTGAAACGAGGTTTTTCCCAGCGCTGAAACCCTATTTCAAGAACCGGACGGCCCTTTACGTTTCCGCCAAGGACGAGGCCTTGAAAGCCTCGGCCGTCATGAACCAATGCGCGCGCCTGGGCCAGGGCGGGGACGACGCGACGGTGTTGGAGGGCTTGACCACCATCGACGCCAGCCGCATCGCGGTGGACTGGGGCATCGGCCATTTCCTTTTCAGCCATGACGGGGTCATCGACGACCTTTAC
>JAICXI010000368.1 GCA_025980505.1 bacterium
ACGACCGACATCAAGGCGGGCTGGGCCAAGCCGGTGGCGGCCAGGCGCTTTTCGCCCTCTTCGCCGGAAATGAACTTGATCAATTCCCAGTCTTCCTTCTTGTGCGTCGAGGTCTTGAGTATCCCGTAACCCGAACCGCCCGTGGAGAAGGCGCGGTAACCGGTTGGATTCTTGGGCAGCATCACCACGTCCCATTTGAAATCCTTGATTTGCTGGCGGAACCGCGGGGTCGGCCAGAGGCCCGACAAATACATGCCCACCGAGCCGTTGACGAACATATCCGAGGTGCCCATCCCGCCCATGGCGCTTAAACTGGCCGGCGGCAGCATGAACTTGTACTTGTTCATCAGGTCCGCCCGGAACTGGATGCCCTTCAAGGTGTCGGGATCGGTGGCAAAGGTCCACTTGGTCGGGTGTTTCACGTTGTCGGCGAAACTGCCGCCGGCGTCATAAACCCAGGCGTCGTACAGCGGCCATTCGTCGATGAAACCCCAACGGATGACTTTACCGGTGGAGTCGGCCTTCACCAGTTTCTCGCCGTCGGCTACGAACGTTTTCCAATCCCAATCGTCGGTGGGGTAAGGAAGCCCCACCTCGTCAAAGGCCTTTTTGTTGTAGTAAATGACGCCGATGGGCGCCGTATCGCGGGGAATGACGTAGGTTTGGCCGTCCACCGTAAAACGATCGATGACCTGGGGATAATAACCGCTCAAATCCAAGTGGTCGGCCTGGATGTAGGGGTTCAAGGGTTCCAGGGCCCCGCGCAGGTAGAGGTCGACGAAGTTGTTCACTTCCACGAAGATCACGTCGGGGGCTTCCCCGCCCGCCATCTGGGTCAGGAGCTTGGTGACGTATTCGCCGAAGGGGATCCGGTCCAATTCAACGGTGGTTCCCGGATGGGCTTTGTTGTAATCGTTGATGAGGTCGGAAAGGATCTGGTTTTCTTCCGGCGTACCCCAGGAAGAAACCCGGATTTTGGTCCCGCTGTTTCGGTTGCACCCGGAAAGGCCAAAGGCCGAAACGAGGATCAGACATACCACCGCCGCCAAAACACCCCGAAGACTTTTCATAAAACCTCCTGGAAAACGCCGCCGAAAATGAATGATTGGGATAAACAGCTGAAGAGCCACGCAAACGGTTAACAGTATGTCATAGGGCCCCAGGACCGTCAACGAAGAAAACCTCGGCCCCCTTTTCCGCCCAAGCCGTCCCCGCGCCAGCCCGCACACCGTCCCCTCCAACACCCACCGCCTTCCCCACCCGCAACCGGCGCCGAAACATTTTTGAAACCCGGTGTGAAAAAAGCGCCTCATCATCCCTTCCTTTATTCGAAGTCCATATGATTTGAATCAAATAGTTTTTTCCCGCTTTCCCTTAAACTCACTCCTTCCAAACCAGCCATCCAAGGGAGGTTCCATGCAATTCATACTTTTAGGCGAACCCGGGGCGGGAAAGGGCACCTATGCCTCGGTATTGATCCGGAAATTCCAAATTCCCCAAATTTCAACCGGCGATATCCTCCGGTCGGCGGTCAAGGCCGGGACGCCCTTGGGTTTACAGGCGCAAGACTACATGAAGAAAGGTTTATTGGTGCCCGACCAAGTGGTGATCGGGCTGGTCAAGGAACGCCTCAAACAAGCCGACACCGCCAAGGGCTTCATCCTGGACGGCTTTCCCCGGACCATCCCCCAAGCCAAGGAGCTGGAAAACCTCCTCCAAGAAGTGGGACGCCCCATCAACGCCGTGCTTAAGATCGAGGTCTGCCGGAAAACCCTCATTGAACGCCTGACCGGCCGCCGGTCCTGTAAGTCCTGCGGGGCCGGATACAACGTCAATACGGGGCTCCCTCCCAAGAAAGCCGGTGTTTGCGACAAATGCGGCGGTGAAATCATCCAAAGGGCGGACGATCAACCGGCCACCATCGAGAACCGCCTGAATGTTTACCAAAAGGAAACCGCCCCGCTCGTGGAGTATTACGAAAAGGAAGGGCTCTTAAAGCGCATCCCCTGTGAAGGCCCGCTGGACGAGGTCTTGAAGCGCTTTGAGAAGGCATCCTTGGCGGCCGTGGCTTCAAGCAAGTAAAGGGGTCGCGTTTCAAAAGCGAACCTTCCCAAGTGCGCCTGCCGAAGCCCTTGTCCTTTCGTCCTTCGCTTGGGAGGCCTCCCTGTCGACGCCTCCCCTCCACGAAACGAATTTGCAGCGGCCGTGAAAACCCTTTCAGGCTTCCGGCCCGGGTTAAAACCGCTTCCTGTAATCTTTTTCACCCGCTCCCGATTGAAAACGGATTTTTTTCCGGATGCTCCTTCCGGAACTTGAGTTAGAATTGCACCCCGATCCACCGGAAATCCGTACGAATGTCCCGGCTGAGCCTTTCAAGTCCGGCGGGTCCCACAATCTCAAGGAGGATTCATGAAAGTCCCATTCCGCTTCGCCATGGCGTTCCTTTTAGGGACGGCCTTCACTTCGGTTCAGGCCCAGGGCACGGCCCCCGCGCTTTCCAAAACCGCGGCCAAACCCAAGGTCCAAGCCCGCCTTTCCAACGTCGACGCCAAGGTGGCGGCCCTCCTGCGGAAAATGACCTTGGAGGAAAAAATCGGGCAGATGCTCCAGTACAGCCCCTGGAAATCCACCGAGGATAAGATCAAGGCGGAAACCGCCAAAGGGGAGGTGGGCTCCCTTCTCAACGTCTTCGGCGCCGCCAATGCCAACGCCTATCAAAAGATCGCGGTGGAGCAGTCCCGCCTGCACATCCCCCTTTTATTCGGGCTGGACGTGATCCACGGCTACAAGACCATCTTTCCCATCCCGCTGGCGGAGGATTGCGCTCGGGTGGATCGTCGC
>JAICXI010000464.1 GCA_025980505.1 bacterium
CAAAACTTGATGTGGTCGGCGAGTTTCGGGAGGAAAACCACCCCCACCCCATACTCCCCTTCCGGCGGCAGGGTCAGGTTGAAGGCCGACGCGTTCTTACGGAAAAACTTATCGGGAATCTGCAGGAGTATCCCGGCACCGTCGCCCGTGTTGGTTTCGCAGCCGCAGGCTCCCCGGTGGGAAAGGTTCAGGAGGATCTCAACGCCTTGCTCCACGATCTCGTGGGACTTCCTGTTTTTAATGTCGGCCACGAAGGCCACGCCGCAGGAATCCTTGCCCGCATCGAAAGGGGCGACCAGATTTTCATTGGGATTGACTTGGATCGGTTGTTCTGACATCGGCGGTCTCCTAACCTTCTTAGACGTGTGATGAAAGCCTGGGCGGGCGGCTACGGCCCCTGGATTAAACCGGGGACCCAAAGCACTCGAATGACCGGCAGCCGCCGACTGGCTTTTTAGAGTTAAAAAAAGCGGCCTCTTTTAGGGGCCGCCAAAGGACGTCGTGTAAGTTGGGCTGTTAAAGTACTATAAACCATAGGGATTTTCAAGCAAAGTCCATACCAGCGGCGCCTTTCCTCCCCCCCCCCGAAAAAGGGGACAAAATGCCCATCCCTTTCCGATTCCCGCCCCTTCCAATGAGTTCCTTGGAAATTTTCTACAAATTAGCCGCTCTTTTTGGGTGGTTGGGACAAAAATGTCACGGCCTCTTTTGAAACCCCCGCTAAAAAAAACGGAGCCTTTCCCTTGCCGGAAAAGCTCCTGGGATGCCGGTCGGAGGGATAAAGGTGGCAGGAACCCCTTTCACCCTTTGGGGTCAACTGGCTTTGGCCAGTTTCCCTTCGAGGATTTGGCGTATCGTCCGCTTCAAGACCTCCATATCGACGGGTTTTGCGAAGAATCCCTGGATATGGCATTCCCGAAGGGCGAAGTCGTTTTCCATTCCCTTGAAGGCCGAAGCCACCAGGATGGGGAGGAGGGGATGGTCCTGCCGGACAAGGGGGATCATTTCGAGGGCGTGCATATCGGGCATCTTGATGTCCGTCAGCAGCAAGTCGACTTTTTGGTCTTCCAGGATCCCTAACACCTGGAGGCCGTTTTCCGCCGTCAAGACCCTGTACCCCTCCTCCAAGAGTTCCTCACAATAAAGCAGGCGGGATGCCTCCTCGTCCTCCGCCAGCAGCAAAGTGAACATTTTCCTTTCCATGGCATCCTCCTTGGTTTCGGCTTATTCGTCCTTCAGCGGAAGATAAATCGTAAAGGTGCTGCCCTTCCCCACCGTACTTTGCACGTCCAACGTGCCGCCGTGGGATGAAATGATCTTGTGGCAGATGCTCAAGCCCAGCCCCGTCCCCGTGATTTTGGTGGTGAAGAAGGGATGGAAAAGCTTGGCCAGGTTTTCCTTGGGGATGCCGCACCCCGTATCGGTGATGGAGATGGCCACCATCTTCTGCCGCAGGAAAAGCCGCTGGAAGGTCAGGGCCTCGTTCTTCCCGCTTCCGGCCTCCGGCACCACTCCGTCGATCAGGGCCGTTTTCAAGGTCAAGGATCCGCCGTGTTCCATGGCTTGGAGGGCGTTCAACATGAGGTTCAAAACCACCTGGCGGGCCTTGGCGATATCCAGCGGCACGGGGGGAATTTCGGCGCTGAAGGACCGCACCACTTCCACTCCCGCCTTTTCCAGCTTTTCCCCCAGGAAAGTGATGGTTTCATCCAGGATCGCGTGCACTTCGGCCGGGGTCTTGGCCACCCGGTCCGGACGGCTGTATTCGAGGACGTCGTTGATGGTGGTATCCATCCGCCCGACTTCTTCCACGATGATGTCGGCGTATTTTTTAAGGTTGGGCTCCGCCAGTTTCCCCGAAAGGCGTTTGGAAAAACCCAGGATGGCATTCAGCGGGTTTTTGATTTCATGGGCGACGCCTGCCGCCATTTCCCCGAGCGCCGAGAGGCGCTCGGCGCGC
>JAICXI010000066.1 GCA_025980505.1 bacterium
AACCGGTTGCCGGTTTCCCCCGGCCCCCCGGCCCAGGCCAGCCAGCCGAAAGCCCCGGCGGTCATGAGGGTATAAGCGAGGAGATAGAAAGCCACGCCCCGTTCCACTTCGTCGGCGGGCGCCATCGACGCCACCGAAAGCCCCACCATGAGGTACCCAGCGTGGGCCACGCTGGAATAAGCCAGCATGCGTTTCACGCTTCCCTGGGCCAGGGCCCCCAGGTTTCCCACCGTCATGGTCAAGAGAGCCAGCACCGCGAAAACCGGGACCCAGTTGCCGGGAAAGCCGAAGGCTTCGGTGAAAAGCCGGGTGAAGGCGCCGAAAGCCGCGGCCTTGACCCCCGTGGCCAGGAAGGCCGACACCGGGGAAGGCGCCCCGTCGTAAACATCCGGGGCCCATCCGTGGAAAGGCACCAGGGCCACCTTGAAGCCCAGCCCCACCAAAAGGAGGGCCACCCCCATTTCAACGAAAACCCGGGGCGCGGCGGCCGGGCCGGCGGAGGCGAAAAGGTTTTGTTCCATGTAATGCCTCAAATCGAGGAAATGGGTGGAACCTGAGACGCCGTAAAGCACCGCGATGCCGTAAAGAAGGAAGGCGGAGGCGAAAACGCCCAGGAGGAAATACTTGAGGGCCGCCTCGGTGGAGCGCTCCTTGACCCGCAGGTACCCGGCCAGGACGTAACTGGCGAGGGACATGAGTTCCAGCCCCACGAAGAAGGTGAGGAACTCGGACGCCAATACCAGGGTGAACATCCCGGAAACGGCGAAGAGGATGAGGGCGTAATATTCCCCCGTCACCGCCCTTTCCCGCTTCAAATAGGAGGAGGAAAAAACGCAGGTCAAAAGGGCCGATAAAAGGCAAATCCCTTGGAGCGTCAGGGAGTAAAGGTCCACAACGACGGACCCGTTGAAAAGGGGGCCGGGCATGGGCCTCTGGGAAAGCAAGTGGAAGACCGAAGCCAGCGACAAAAGCAGCACCGTGGCCGTCACGAGCGGCGCCGCCTTGCGTCCGGCCTCCTTCAACGACACCTCCCATAAAAGGAGGAACAAGGCCCCCGCCACCACGATCCAAAGGGGAAGCAAGGCCGTCAATTCCATGGACGATAAAGCCACCGTAAACCTCTAAATGTTGGATTTCACCGCTGATCGCCGATTCGCCGACTCAAACCCTTCCAGGGCCGGAACCCGGGACGGCCTTTCTACCGCCCCTTCTTTTCCTGTTCCACCGCTTCCTGGATGCGCCGCTGCTCCGCCGCGAAATCGGTCATGGCCGGAGGCGGTTTCAATTTTTCAATCACCTTCATTTCCAGCGTCTTTTCGATGGGTTGGAGGAAAAAGTTGGGGCCCAGGCCCACCCATAGGGAAAGCAGGGCCAGGGGCAGGATCGCGCCCATCTCCCGCGGGGAAAGGTCCGGAAACTTGGGGAACTCCCGGGGAAGGGGGCCCAGGAAAACCCGGCCGTAAAAGTTGAACAAATACCAGGCCGCCAACACGAACCCCGCGATGGCCGTCAAGGCCAGCAACGGCGACGATTGGTAGGCCGAGATGAGCAACAGCACTTCCCCGGAAAATCCCCCGAACCCGGGCAGCCCCACCGCCGAAAGCATCATCCACATAAAGGCGAAGGACAGCAGGGGCAGGGCCTTGGCTATTCCGCCGTAGGCGGCCATCTCGTGGCTCCCCCTTCGGTCATAAAGCATCCCGATCAAGAGGAAGAGGCCGGCCATGTAAATGCCGTGGCCGACCATCTGCAGGATGCCGCCCTGCAGCCCCGTCAGGGAAAAGGTGAAGATGCCCAACACGATGAGCCCCATGTGGGAAAAGGAGGAATAAGCCGCCAGGCGTTTGAAATCCTTCTGCAGGGTTGCCATAAGGGCCCCGTGCACCACCCCGGCCACGGCCAGCACCATGATCCACGGCGCGAAACCCTTGGCCGCCTCGGGAAAAAGCGGGATGCAAAAACGAAGGAGCCCATAGGCGCCCAGCTTCACCATGACCGCCGAAAGCAGGACCGTGCCGCCGGCGGGCGCTTCCGTATAAGCGTCGGGCAGCCAGGCGTGGAAGGGGAAAAGCGGCACCTTGATGAGGAAAGCCAGGGCGAAGGCCAGGAAGCACCAGAACTGCACGTCCTGGGGGAAAGCGTGCTCGAAAAGGGCGGTGTAGTCGAAGCTTTTCACCTCATGGGTCACGTAAAGCAGCGCCACCAGCATGAGCAGGGACCCCAGCATGGTGAAAAGGACGAACTGGAGGGTGGCTTTCACGCGGTTGGGCCCGCCCCAAAGTCCGATCAGGAAAAAAGCCGGGATGAGCATCAGTTCCCAAAAAAGGTAGAAAAGGAACAAGTCGGTGGAAGCCAGCGTCCCCACCATGGCGGATTCCAAAAGCAGCACGCAGGCGAAAAACCCGCGGACGTTTTGGCGGATGGAATCGAAGCTGCCCAGGATGACCAGGGGCGTCAGGAAGGTCGTCAAGAGGATGAGCCAGAGGGAAATTCCGTCCAGCCCCAGGCTGTATTGAATTCCCACGGTCGGAACCAGGGGATGCAGTTCCCGGAACTGGAATCCCCCGTCCGAGGGGTCAAACCCCGTGTAAAGGGCCAGGGAAAAAACGAAGGCCACCAGGGCAACCGCAAGGGAAAGGGCCTTGGCGGCCTTTTCATTCGGGAAAAGCCCCACCCCGAGGGCGCCCAGGAGCGGCAAGCCGATGAGTATGGATAGGATCAATTTAAACCTCTTCGTTCAAAACCCGGTTCTCAGTTCCCGGTTGCCGGCTGGCAACGGACCTCCGGGGACTGGCCACTGCCTTAATGAAGGATGAGATAAATCAAAAGCCCCGCGCCGGCCACCACGTAAGCCAGGTAAGCCCGCACGAACCCCACCTGGGCTTTCTGGAATAGCCGGGCCGTCCAGGCCGCGGCCCGGACCGGAAGGGCCACCAATTGGCCGATGAAAAGCCCCTCCACCAGCCGTTCCGAGACCCAATGGGCGAACCATTTGGTCCAACGCACCACCGTGACCTCGTAAATCTCATCCACGTAATATTCCTTCTCGATGGCTTTCTTCCCGCCCGGGATCATTTTCAAGAGCAGTTGGCTGATGGTGTGCTTCAATCCGTAAACGTACCAGGCCGAACCCAGGCCCAGGCCCGCCACCAGGAAGGAGAGGAGCATGAACAGGGGTTCCATCTTTTCCGAGACCCCCGTGGGCTCCACGGTGGAAAGGTGGAAGACGGGCTCCAGGAACCGGCTCAAGGTCTGGCCTCCGCCGATGGCCCGGGGAACGTCCAACCAGCCCGAAACCAGGGATCCGACGGCCAACAGCAGGAGCGGCACCGTCATGATGCGGGGGGATTCATGCAGGTGCTCGTAAATGTTCCGGTCGCCGCGGTAATCGCCGAAAAACACCAGCACCACCAGGCGGGTCATGTAAAAAGCCGTGAGGAACGCCGTGAAAAGGGCCGTGAAATAAAGGATCTCGGGCAGGACGGCCAGGATGGGATTGGGCGTGGCCAGGGCCCTCCAAAGGATCTCATCCTTGCTGAAAAAGCCCCCGCAAAAGGGCATGACGCCCGAAATGGCGAGCCAGCCCAACAGGAAGCCGATACTGGTCAGGGGGATGTGTTTTAAAAGCCCGCCCATCTTCCGGATGTCCTGCTCGCCCTGTAAGGCGTGGATGACCGACCCCGCGGCCAGGAAAAGGCAAGCCTTGAAAAAACCGTGGGTGATCAAGTGGAACATGCCCGCGCTGTAGGCGCTCACGCCGACGCCCAGGAACATGTACCCCAATTGGGAGATGGTGGAATAAGCCAGGACCTTTTTAATGTCGTTTTGGGCCAAGGCCAGGGTGGCCGCCAGGAGCGCGGTCAAGGCCCCCACCACCGCCACCACCGTGGTGGCCCAGGGGGCCAGGACGTAAAGGAAGTTCAGCCGCGCCACCAGGTAGATGCCGGCCGTCACCATGGTGGCGGCATGGATCAAGGCCGAAACGGGCGTGGGGCCCGCCATGGCGTCCGGCAGCCAGACGTAAAGGGGGATCTGGGCGGACTTGCCAGCGGCGCCGAAGAAAAAGCAAAGGCAGACCACCGTGGCCGTCCACTCGTTGAAGGCTTGCTTATGGGCGAGTATTTCATTGAAGTTGAGGGTCCCGGAAAGCGCGAAAACCATGAGCAGTCCCGCCATGAACCCCGCGTCGCCGATGCGGTTCACGATGATGGCTTTCTTTCCCGCGTTGGCCTTGACCTCATCCTCGAACCAGAAACCGATCAGGAGATAGGAACAAAAACCCACGCCTTCCCAGCCCAGGAATAGGACCAGCAGGTTCTGGGCCATGACCAGGACCAGCATGGAAAAAAGGAAAAAATTGAGGTAAGCGAAGTACCGCCCCAGGCCCGGATCGTCTTTCATATAGCCCACCGAATAAAGGTGGATGAGGCTGGAAACGAAAGTGACGAAAACGATCATGGTGATGGAAAGGGCGTCCAATTCGAAGTTCATGCGCACGTGGAAGGAGCCGGCTTCGATCCAGTTGAAGAGATCCTGGGTCAGGGTGCTGCCCTCGGGGAGCGTTTTGAAATGCAGGAAGGTGAACCAGGAAGCCAGGAAGGAAAGGATGGCGCCTCCGCAGGCGATGGTGGAATAAACGGCGGGCGCCACGGTTTTCCGGGTGCCAATGGAGGCCAGGGTCAAAAGGCCGTTCAGGACCGCCCCTAAGAGGGGGGCCGCCACGATGAGCCAGATCCAATCGGACTGGACGAAGGAAATGTATTGAAAATTCTCGATGCCCATTCAAACCCCTTTAATACGGCTATCGGCGTTAAGCTATCAACAGTCAACTCCCGGCGGCTGGCCGGGGCTTCCCGGTTTTCCTGATCGCCGGTGACGGATAGCCGACTGCCGCCTTTCTCAGCCTTTCAGGCTTCGGAACAAATCCAAATTCACGTTTTCTTTCAGCCGGAACAAGGCCAGGACGATGGCCAGCCCCACGCAAGCCTCCGCCGCCGCGACGGCCACCACGAACAAGACGAAAACCTGGCCGGTCAGTTCCCCGTTGATCCGGGAAAAGACGACGAAGGAAAGGTTGACGGCGTTCAACATGAGTTCCAGGGACATCAGGACCACGAAAAGGTTCTTGCGCGATATCACGCCGGCCGTCCCGATGCCGAACAGCACCGCCGACAGGACCAGGTAATGCGTCGGTGTTATGGGATAAAGCCATTCCATTCCAAAACCCCTTCTTGCCACAGGTCGTTCCGCAACCCGCCAAGGGCGGTCCCGCTCTTCTATAACTTGCGCTTGGTCAAGACCAACGCGCCGACAATCGCGGTCAACAGTACCAGCGAGAGCATCTCAAAGGGGAACAAATAATCGGCGAACAACTTCCCCCCCACGCTGAAGATGCCCCCAAAATCCGCCGGCAGGGACGCCAGGGTCCATTGCCCCTGCGGCAAGACGGTCAAAAACAAGGGCCCCAGAACCACGCCGAGGACGCCCAGGAGCGCCAGGGCCACCACCAGGCCCCGGGGCCGCATGGGTTTCAAGTCATCCGCGTGGAGGTTCAACAGCATGATCACGAAGATCACGAGCACCATGATGCCCCCCGCGTAAACCAGGACTTGGAGGACGGCCAGCAACGGGGCGGACAAAAGGGTGTAGAGGGCCGCCAAGGCCCCGAAGGCCCCCACCATGGCCAGGGCCGAGGCGATGGGATTGGTCCGGGTCACGACCACCAGGGACATCCCCAGGAGAACCGCGGCCAGGATGTAAAAAAGAACGGTCTCAACCATTCTCAACTCCGGATTTTAAATTTTGAATCCTCAACCATGAATTTCCTCATGGCTTGGCGTGGGGCCCGTGCGTCCAGACAACGGGCCGGGGCGGATTATAATCCGGCACCACGTCCTTGTTATCGTGATCCATCAAAAACTCTTTGTGATACACCAGGGAATCCCGCGTGTAATTGGCCACCGTCACCTCCGGAATGTCCATTCGGATGGCGTCCAGGGGGCAGGCGTCCACGCAAAAACCGCAGTACACGCAACGCAGCATGTCGATGTCGAACTTAGCCGGGAATTTCTCCACATTGGGATCGGGCGATTCGGCGGCTTGGATGTGGATGCATTCGGCCGGGCAGGCGGTGGCGCAAAGCATGCAAGCCGTGCAACGGGGACTTTCGTCCTCCCGTTTCATGAGGCGGTGGCGCCCGCGGGTGGCCGGGGGCAGGGCCTTTTTTTGTTCCGGAAAAAAGACCACCGGCAGGCGCGAAGGATCGAAGAGGTTCCGGAAGACGTGTTTCAACGTCACCGCCAGGCCCTCCAGGACCTCCAGCACGTACAACCTTCGCGCGATTTTAATTTCGGACCTATCGACTACCCGCATTTCAAACCTCGCAACGAATTTTCACCACGGAGTTAACAAAGCCACGCGGAGTAAGGCAAGACCCTTTTGGGTTTTCCATCCTCCGCCACTTCCACGGCTCCTTGTTTCCTTTCGCCGACCAACTTCCCCGCCCAAAGAAGGACTTTTAACTCACTCGGCGTAACTCCGTGTAACTCTGTGGTTCATCTTACTTCTGTGTCAATATAACGACGCCCGTCACCAAAATGTTCAGCAAGGCCAGCGGCAGCATCAGTTTCCAACCCATCTTCATGAGCTGGTCGTAGCGGAAACGCGGCAGGGTCCAACGCACCCAGACGAAAAGCCAGCAGAAGAAAAGAACCTTGGCCAGGAGGGAGGCCATCTGCAACAAGGCCGTCAAAATCGGGGCCGCGTCCGGTGGGAGGGGCCCGGCCAGGGAATAAACCGCCCCTGCCAGTCCCGCCAAGGCCAGGCCGAACCCCGCATAAGCCAGGAGGAAGGGTTCCAACCGCTTGATCCCCTTCTCAATGGACTTCTGTTGGAGGGCCCGCAGATAAATGAAGTAGCCGAACAGGCCCCCTCCCACCAAAAGGACCAGGCCCAGGAGGAAAAGGGTGGCGCGCGGGTTGGCCAGCAGGGTGGCCGTGGGGGCGAAGGGCACCTGGTAGCCGCCCAGGAAAAGGGTGGAAATCATGAAGGCCGCCACCGCCATGTTGACGTATTCGGCCATGAAAAAAAGCGCGAACTTTACGCTGGAGTATTCCACGTGGTAGCCGGCCACCAGTTCGGATTCCCCTTCGGCAAGGTCAAAGGGGTTGCGGTTGGTTTCGGCGAAAGCGGCCACCAGGAACAGGAGGAACCCGACGGGTTGGAGGAAGACGCCCCAGTTGGGGACCGGCAAGGTCACGCCCCACGCGGTCATAAGCCGGCCTTGGGCTTCCACCATGGCCCCCACCCTCACATCCTGGTATGCCATGAGAAGTCCCACCAGGGACAGCCCCATGGAAAGTTCGTAGGAAACCATCTGGGCCGAGGAACGCAGCCCGCCTAGGAGGGAAAATTTGTTGTTGGAGGACCATCCCGCGAGGATGACGCCGAACACGCCCATGCTGGTGATGGAAAGGACGTAAAGGATTCCCACGCCGAAGTCGGCGGCTTGGAAGCGGACCTCGTGGCCTCCCAGGACCAGGGGCGCCGCCAGGGGAACGACCAGGAGGGGAAGGAGGGCGACGGTCATGGACCAGACCGGCGCCAGCAGGTAATAAAGGGCGTTGGCGTTGGTCGGGGTGATGTTTTCCTTCATCACTAATTTAAGCGTATCCGCGAAATTTTGGACGAACCCCATCAGCCGGAAACCCAGTATCCCGGTGCGGTTGGGCCCGATGCG
>JAICXI010000320.1 GCA_025980505.1 bacterium
AGCATTTCCTCGTCCATGCGGTCGGCCCGGGCCCGGATATCGAAGGCGATCTCGAGCTTACGGCGCTTGATTTCCCCGCAGATCTCGAACACCCGCTTGCGGTTCACGTTGAAGGTGTCGTCGTAAATGAAGAATTCGCGGATGCCCATCTTGACGCAGGCTTCCATCTCATTGACTACACAGACCGCCGAATGGCTCCGGAACCGGCGCCCCATGGTGGGACGGTCGCAAAAAAGACAGCGGTAGGGACATCCCCGGCTGGTGAACATGGTGGTAATGGGATTATGTTTGGCCAGGATGGAATAATATCGGTTGATCGGCGTCAATTCCCGGGCTGGGTAAGGCAGGCTGTCCAAATCCTCCACCGGGGGGGCTGGGGGATTGTCTTTGATCTGGCCGTTGGCCGGGTCCCGGTAAGCCAGTCCAAAAACCTTGTCGAAACTCAACAGGCCTTCCAGGGCCGACAAAAGCTGGGTAAAGGCCAATTCCCCCTCACCCTTGATGGCGAAATCCACCTCGGACATGACCAGGGTTTCCCGGGCGAAGATATGCACGTGGGGCCCACCCATGACGACTTTGCAGGAAGGATTCACGCGCTTGGCGGCTTGGGCCACCATCCGCGCGTCGATGATCGTGAAGGTCAAGGCCTGGATCCCTACCACGTCGGGTTGGATGGCACGGATTCGGTCTTCCACTTCTTCCTGGGCCACTTCCTCCACTTGGCAATCAAGGACCCGGATGTCGTGGGATGTCTTGGCCTTGGCGTAGCCGGCCACGTAAAGGAGGCCCAGGGGCGGGTTGTATCCCCGTTCCTCATCCACCACGGAAGGGATGTTGGTGGTGATCATGTGTTCCGAAGGGGGATTGATCAGCAAAACTTTCATGGGTCCTATCTTCCTCTCTTCACCAGCAGGTCGGCCAATAACCCCAGGGCCGCGACCTGGAGGCCGGCCACCAGCAGGAAGAGGGTCATGCCTTGGATGGGTTGTCCCCGGTTCCAGGCAAGACAAGCGGTTCCCACCGCTCCCAACCATATGATACCGCTCAGGGGGATAAAAATCTTAAGGGGTTTGAAATACATGACCACCCTTAAGACAAGTGAGAAAAAATTGACCGTATCCTGGAGAGGCCTGATCTTCGAGTTTCCGATGCGCTGCGCGTAGGAAATAGGATGGTACTTGACAATATAACCATGGCACTCCAAGGCCAGGGTCAGCGTGGTGGTGAAGGAAAAACCGTTGGGAAAAAGCCCCTCATAGCGGGCGGCGATATTCTTCCGGAAGACCCGGAGGCCCGAATTCAGGTCGGGGATTTCCCGATCGGCGAGGTAGTTGGCCCATTTTCCCAACAGCCACTTGGGGAACCGGCGCAAGGAAGGAATGGCGGCCCCCGGTTTCAAGCGGGCTCCCACCACCATATCGGCGTCCCCACTCAAGGCGGCCAATTTGGGCAATTCCCAGGCTGGATAGGTTCCATCCGCGTCCAGGATGGCCACCAGGTTGAAACGGGAGTGGCGGAGGCCGGCTTTCAGGGAGGCCCCATAACCCCGGTTTTCCCCCATGGGGATCACTTGGGCGCCGGCCTTTTTCGCCCGGTAAGCCGTTTGGTCCGAACTGCCGTCGTCCACGACCAATATCTCGTGGCGGATGCGGCTCCGGGCCAGGTGTTTCCGGACTTCCTTCACGACTTGCGCCACCGCCCCTTCCTCATTGAAGGCTGGGATGATGACGGAAAGGGGTTCCTTTGGGCTCATGGGCTCCGCTTTAGAAGAATGTTCGAAAACTCTTTCAACAACCGGCCGCCGCGAACGGCGGGAAAGAAGCCTTGAGCGGACGGCCGAACGGGACTTTTCCAAACCCGGGCCTGTCTTTCGGCGCGGCCGGGGCTCCCTTCCCGGCGCCAAGGGCCTCCGCTTATTTCAGTTCCACCTTCATTTCGGTGTAATGGGGGGGCTGATGGGGTTCATAAACCATGACTCGGACCCGGTAATTTCCCGGCTTGACCCAGGGCGAGAAAGGGATGGTCCCGTAAAAATACCAAAGGCCCTTGTGGTCGTCCTTCCGGAATTCCAATTGGGGGCTGCCGAACACCTGGATTGTGCCGATCACTTTTTCCGCACCCAGGGACGCGTTCACTTCGGCCAAAGCCGGCCGGCCGCGGAGGACCGGTTGGGGGGTGATTTGAAGGGCCAGGGACCCGTCCCGAACGCCGATGGAAGCGCATCCCGTGAAAAGCGCAAGGGAAAGCAAGGCAATGAATTTTTTCACTTTGTTTCCTGTCGTTTTGGAATAAAAACCGGGTCAACCGGAGCCTTCAGGGCCTCCCCCAAGGCGGACCGGGGGCAAAACCCAAGGCCCATCGTCCATCCGTCAAATATCCGCCGCGGGCAGGCGGCTCGGGCTGAAGACTTTGCGGGATCAATAAGGGAAGCGTTACTTCCCGGCGGGTGCCGGGTTGGGGGCTTCGGGGGCCGCAGCAGTGGTAGAGCGCATGGCCTCGCGTTGGGTCTTCAGCTGCTTGGCCTTTTCCATCATTTGGATTTTCACTTTTTTCTCGCGGAACTCTTCACGGGCCGCCTGGAAGGCGAAGGCTCCGGCCTTGAGCATCATGGTCTCGGCCAGGTAAGTACCGACGGCGAAATTGACGAAGGCCGGCACGATCACGGAAAGGGCGACCAGGGACAGGAGCCAAAGGCTATTGGTGACCTGGACCGTTCCCAAGACGGGCTTTTCCTGCATCCCCAGGTAAACCACCAAACCCATCAGGGCCACGATCACCACCAGGAAAAACCCCAGAAGGCGGAAAGTGGACCGGACCTTTTGATAAGTTCTTTCCAAATCGTCCGCGTACTCCTCCATGGTGAGGCCGTTGGCCTCGATCGTTTCTTTCCACTGGTCGTCCCACAGGAGGATCTTCCGGCGCAGCATCACCCCGAACACCAGTATGGCGAAAGTAACGGTCCAGGTGAGGAACGATAGAAGGATAAAGCCGAATGCCGATCCGATGGAGTGGTTAAGCATTTTGAGTCCTTTCTTTCCGGTTTAAGAATGGGTCAATTGGACCGTTGCGTCCAGGAGTTCCAACAGCCTTTGTTTGACCTCGTTCCACTGGGCACCACCGTCGCCGTTTTGCTTGGCCTGCTGCCACACCATGACCAATTGGGTGAGGATCTTGTCGCCTTCGGCGATCAAGGCCATCCGCACCGCCAAACGACGGTTTTCTTCCTCTTGCTCGAAATCTTCCTTCAGTTTCTGAAGGACCTGGCTTTGGGCTTCGGCACTGATGGCCTGGGCCTGCAGGTTGGCCCGAAGCTCAGCCTCGATCTTTTGACGGATGGAAGCTTCC
>JAICXI010000187.1 GCA_025980505.1 bacterium
GTCGACGGCCGCGCTGTCCGGGGTGTTGAAAAGGCCCGGGCCCGCGCCGCCCTTTCCCCACTGGGCCAGATAGCCGCCTTCTGGGGTGAATTTTTGAATCCGGTCGTTGTGCGAATCCACGACGATCAAATCCCCCTTCCCGTCCACCGCCGGCGACGTGGGATTGTAGAAGCGGCCTTCGCCTTGCCCCAATCCCCCCCATTGGAGGAGAAAGGTCCCCGCGGCGTTGAATTTTTCGATGCGGTTGTTCAGCGTGTCCGCCACGTAAATGTCCCCCCGCCGGTCGACCGCCAAGCCCCTGGCGTTGTCGAACTGCCCGTCCCCCGGGCCCTTGCCGCCCCATTGGGAAAGGGTAAGCCCCGAAGGGCCGAAAACCTGGACCCGGCTGTTGGAATAATCCAGGACGTAAAGGTTTTGGTCCGGGCCCACGGCGACGCCGCAGGGATTGAGGAACTTCCCGGCCTCAAACCCGGGGACGCCCCATTGGGCGAGGAAGGGATGGGGGACGCCGCCGCCCAGGGCCGCCACCGGCGCCATCAGCCATTGGATTGCCATCAGGATTTTTTTCATCTTTGCCGTTGAAACCAGGGGGATCGAGGGACATATTGAACCCTCGAAGTCCACTTTACACCCGTCGGGTTCCTTCTCCAAAGCCGGATCCAAGGGTCAAAAAAAAGCGGGGTTGGAAATGGCGGGGGAGCCGCAAATACTGGAGGCCTTCAACGCCCGGGTTTCGGATTTCATCGGGCGGTCCCCCTTCTTCCGCTCCTGGCGGGAGGGCGGGATAAGCCCGGCGGTCTCGGGCAAGTTCCTGGTTTCCTTCGATTGCCTGGTTAAAAGTTTCCCGTCCTTGATCGCCGCCGGCGCGGCGCGCATGGAGGACGAGGTGGCGCGGACCGTCCTGGCCGTGAACCTGTACCAGGAATGCGGCGAAGGCGACGTGGCCCGGACCCACCACGCCATCTACCGGAAGTTCCTCGTGACGGCGGGCCTGCCCCTGCCCGACGGTCCGGGCGACGGTTTCGCCCTGGAATGGAAGGCGGACCTGCTGGGGCACATCGCCTCGGCGCCCGGCCCCGGGGCCCTGTTGGGCGTCCTGGCTTCGGGGGAATTCCTGGCCCAACCCGCCCTGACCCGCCTTTACTCGGTGTTGAAACCCCACTACCCCCGGGCGGACCAGGAATATTTCACCAGGCACCTGGTGCTGGAAACGGAACACGTGCGGGAAATCACTTCCATTATCGCGCCCCACGCCCAAACCCCGGGCGGGTGGCGGGAGGTCCAGTCCGGCTTTCAATCCGGGCTATCCGCGTGGGAAACCTATTTCAACCGCTTGTTGGAATCCGTCGCGGCCGCCGATCCCATCCTTTGAATCCCGGCTCGCCCAAAGCCCGGCGCCGGCCGCCTCATTCGAAGGCCGGCAAGGGGTGCACCCGCCGGCAGCCCAGCTTCACGATTTCCACCACGTGGAGCTGCATCATGGCCCGGAGGTATTGCTCCTGGGCGGCGGCCAGTCGCCGCCGCTGGTCGAAGGTTCCGGAGAAAAGCAGCACCAGGTCCCGCCCGATGGAAATGTGGTGCGGTTCGTCCTTCTCGATGTCATGGATGGCGTCCATGAGCTCCTTGTCGAACAACCTCTTGAAAATGCTGGTGTCCAGGTCCGTCATGGACGAAAGCACCACTTCCCCGGCGAACTGGTTGGTGGCGGCGATTTCGGCGGCCGTCTCCATTTCCATCTGCACGCGCTGCATCTCGACCAGGATGTCGGGGAGTTGGAATTCGGCCGGGCGCGGCTCCGACCCGTAGCGGCGCAGTTGGGCGGCGAAGACGTCGTAGTGCCGCATTTCGTCGCGGATCTGCCGGGCGATCCTCAGCTTGAGGTCCACTTGGTCGTTGGGAAGCAATGTGATCTGCCGGGCCGGGGACACGGTCCCGAAATACCATTCGGACCAGGCGCGGCGCCTCATGTACTGGACGAGGTTTTCCCGGTAAACCTCCGGTTCCAGGGCCGTGAACTCGTAGGTCCCCGAATCGTACAGGTCGTCGCCGATTCCCTTGGCCCGGAGGTAGAGCTTCTTTACGAAATCCAAGGCATCGCCTTGCATCAGCCGCCCGGCGTCCCACTTGGAATAAGAAGGCACCACCAGCGTCCGGCCGTCCCTACCCGTCGTTGCTTCTCCCGCTTTCGGCATCCCGGCTCCCCTTTCCACCCGCTAAAAAAAACCTTCCTCCAGGTTCACCCCGTACCAAACGTCCAGCCCCACCACGCCCGTGGCTTCCATCTCCCCCCGCAGGGCCGGCGAATCCATGAAGGCGGGGGCTTTCGAGACGTCGGAGGCCTCGTGCACCACGATGGCCACTTCCGGGTTCCCCGGCAGCTCGTGGATGCTGTAGTTGCTGTTTTTGTATTTCCGTCCCGGGTGGTTGTGGCTTTCGTTGCGGAAACAGGTTTCCCAGAACTTGAAGGACCGGACCTCGTTGCGGGCGATCACGATGCCGCCGGCGGCTTTAGGCGCGGCGGCGTAGGCGCGGCCGGTGACGTCCAGGCCGTACCAAAGGCTGGGGATGCCGGCCCCGGCCTTGCCCAGGGCCTCCAGGAAACCGGGGGACCGGGCGAAGGAAAGGGCCTTGCCCAGGTCGGAGCACTTCAAGGTGAGGATGAGCCGGCGGGGGTCGTCCAGGTCGCGGTGCAGGCTGTAGGCCGAGAAACCGTCGGCCTTGAGGGCCGGCGCCTGTCCCAGGAAGGCCGCGCGGAAGGCCTTGAAATCGCCGATCCGGTCCCGGAGGAAGAGGGTCCCGGGCTTGTCCAGGGAACCGCCCGGCCCCAGGCAGCCCGTCGTGCCGCACAACAGGGCCAAAAGACCGGCCCAACGGAAAAAAGGTTTCATCGCTCCCCCATTCTTTTTCATCCGGAAAAAAGCCGGGCTTATTTTAAGCCCGGCGAAAGTTTCCGCGGAAAAAAACAATCCCCCTCAACCCGCCAGGGCCACCACCCTCTTTTCCCCTTCCGGGTCCGCAAGGGGCCGGTTCAAGTCGTCGATGCGGGCGAAAACCACCTTGGAAAATCCTTCTTCCCCGAGGACCCCCTCCAGTCTTTCCAAGGGGAGGCTCCAATTCAAGATCCTTTCCGCGAAAGGCCGGCCCCGGAAGACGCCCCGCAAGCTGGAAACGGCCCGCCGGGTGCGCGGGTTGAAGGCGCCCCGCAAGGTGAGTGTGCCTTCCTCCAGGGATGCCGTCTCGGTGGAAGCCCATTCCCGGAGCCCCTTGGCCGTATGGTAGTCGAACATGAGGAGTCCCCCCGGCGCCAGGCAGCGCCGGACGGAACGGAAACAACTGCGGAGTTTTTCCTCGGAGTCCAGGTGGTTCAAGGTGTTATAGGTGGAAAGGGCGAAGCCGAAAGGGCCTTCCAACCCGAAAGAGGAAATATCGGTTTGCAGGAACCGGGCCCGGCCCGCCGGAAGGAACCTCAGGCACCGGTCCCGGGCCAGGGCCAACATGGCGGGGGAGGAATCCAGGCCAGTGAAATCGTATCCGGCCTGTAAAAAATGGAAGGCGATGCGGCCCGTGCCGCAGCCCAAATCCAGGACCGCGCGGGCAAAAGGGGAGGCGCGGGAGGCCAAGAAGCACAGGAAAAAGGGGGCCGCTTTTTCGGCGTAATGCCCGAAATAACGGTCGTAAAAGGCGGCGAAGGTTTCGCCGTATCGGTTGAGGACCCGCTTTGCCGATTCCATGCCCATTCACCGGGGCCGACGCATGACAGTGCTTCGGCGCCTTCCGACTTTCGCACGTTGGAAAACAGATGCCTATGACTTGTCTCATAATGATACCCCCCTTCCGGACGCGCTTGGGCCGCAGGCTGCTTTGGGAAAGAACCGCCCCCCTTTTCCCCGGGCGGCGAGCCTTGTTGAATCCGTCAAGGGAGGGGGGATAAAAGTCCGCCTTCAGCCTTTACCCAACCTTCCGGCCCTCCGCCTTCCTTAGCCTTTTTGCGTCTTCGCGCTGGATGGGGTTGATATCCTGTGGATGTTTTCAGGGTCCCCCGGGTAAGCGAA
Source organism: bacterium (assembly GCA_025980505.1). Taxonomy (GTDB): domain Bacteria; phylum Oederibacteriota; class Muellerivitia; order Muellerivitales; family Muellerivitaceae; genus JAICXI01. The sequence continues at coordinate 4,053 of JAICXI010000187.1, forward strand.
GCGCATTGAAGGGCTTCGCGACTTCCTGTCGGCCGTTTTTCCGGATCCGCGCCGGATGGGGTTCAAGCCTTGTTGCCGGGCCAGCCCATCCACCCGGGTCCCGGAAATAAAAAAGCCCCCGGGCAAAGGCCCGGAGGCTTTAGGGCAGGTCCCTTGGGACCTGCCTGAAAAAAGAGGAAACCTTACTTCGCGACCGGCGTGCTGACGGCTTCGGCCTTGGTCTCTTTCTTCGCGGCTTTCGCCTTCTTGGCTTTCTTGGCCTTCTTGGCCTTCTTCGCCATCTTGTGCTTCATGACCTTCGCCACGGGCGTCGAAGCCGGGGCCGCGGTCTCTTCGGCGCGGACCAGGCTCACGGTCGTTCCGAGGAACAAAATCGTCATCAAAGCGGCAATGAACTTCTTCATTTTCTTATTCTCCTTAAGTAATTCCCTTTCGGGATTTTATAGATTGGGTGTTAACTACCCCGCTATTAGGACGGAGACCGCCCCCGGAAAGTTGCAACGGTTCTAACCGCGATTTTCCTTTGTTTTTCGCCCCTTTTCCCCCTCCCGGCCCCCTCCCCCCCCCAAAAAAGGGACCATGCCCTCGGCAAACCCAGTGGTTACCTTGCCCCCCCTCTGAAAGAAGGGGGGGTGTTAGCCGTTCAAAATGAAACCGGAAAAGCTGACTCCCCCTTCGTCCCCCTCTTTCAGAGGGGGA
>JAICXI010000134.1 GCA_025980505.1 bacterium
CAATCTCACAGGCAATGATCTGAATCCGGGGGGCGGGGGGTTGCAAATCGCCTCGAAAAAAGTGAGCGGAAAGAGAGGCGTGGTGTCGATCAATACGGATCAGAAGAGTGTTAATTACAATAACAACGGCCAAAACGAAAGTAAAGGTTTTCATGTCAATTCTCCTCATTTGAAATTCATTCTTCAGGATGGATAAGACCCGGTCTTTGAAACCCAAGGCCCGTTGGTCGGAGGTGGAACTTCAGGCTCTTTTCAAATCCGGAAGGACGCGAAAAGACGCGGCGGCCTTTCCACGGGACCTACCGCTGGACGGGAAAATTTTAAATGCGAAGGACGGGCGGCGCACCGGGAGGACATGGAACGGAAGCAAGGCGTTGAAAAGCCGGATGGCTTTGAACGGCCGATGAAAAAGTGAAGCGGACGCCCGGCAGGGCTTGGAAGCTTCCGGCTGCCTTCGCGGGTTTGGCGAAAACCGCTTCTTTCGCTTGGGAGCCCATTAAATGGCGGCAATTCTTCGGGGCTTGGTGGTGGCAACCGTGGGACGCTTGGCAGCAGGAAGCGCCGGGGCATTTCATTCCCGGGTCATTGCCCCCACAACTGGCGCAAGGCGCCAGGGCCGCCATGAGCAGCCCGGCCAGCAGAACCCGGCTCAGGATGGAATGAATCCTTTTCATGCGCCAATCCCCGCTTCTTACCTTCAGCCTTCAAGGAAGGAGATTCTTTTCGATTTAATCGTAGGGCCGCCCGGGCGGGCTCGATATGACTTGCCTCACATTGAAGGAGCCTATTTCCCCCGTTTTTGCCCGATCATCGCCCCCAGGGCCGTGCCCAGGAGGATCAAGGCCAGCCAAAGCAGGAACCTCCGGTTGTCCAAGCCGATGGAGACCCCGAATTTCTGGTCCACGAACCGGCCGCTCAGGAAGCCGAAAAAGCCGCCCAGGGCGGAATAAAGGAAGACCCAAAACAGGCCGCCCAGGGACTGGTATTTTTTGCTGACGCCCAGGACGGGCTCGACCAGGGGAAAATAAATGAAGGCGAACAACGCGCCCAGGACCGCCCAATGGTTGGTCATGGAGTAATAATAGGGGCTTTGGGTGAACAAAAGGATATAGGCCAGCCAGAGATAGCAGGATACCCCCAGGGCCCCGCTCAACACGAAGCTCAAGGGCCAAAGGATCGTGGCCAGGCAGCCTTCGGTGACCCTCCAGCGGTAGACGTAAAGGATGGGATAAGCCACCAGGAAGAAAAGCGCGCCGTAGAAAAAGTTCAGGTTCCAGATCGGGTTGGCGATGGGGGAAAGGCGGGTGTGCAGGAACCCGGCCAGCGCCATTCCCTCCCAAAACAAGAGCCTTAAAAAGGAGCGGGAACCTTCGGAACCTTTTGCCATGGCGATCCTTTGGGAGAAAGGCGGTCGTTGGAACCCCGGGTCTTCCGTTCAAGGAGCCGGGATTTTCGCGGTCCGGAAGGAACCGCGGTTCAACGTCATCCTTTGCGCGTCTTGTTGCCGAACCACACCACCGCGGATACCCCGATCAGGATGAAGATGCTCCAAATCAGGCCTTGGACTTCCACGTCCCCCAGGAACATCCCCCATTTGGTGATGAGGGTGCGCCCCAGGTAAAGGCCGCCCACCACGCCGGAAACCGAATCCGAGATCATGCCCAGCGAGGACCAGAAGGTGAAATTGACGCGGCTTAAGCCCCACAAGTGTTCGAAGAAAAAGAAGTAATCCACCACGAAAAAGGGAGCCAGGAACATCCAGTAGGTCTTGACCACGACGAAGCAGGAAGCCGAACCCAGGAACAACCCGGAGGCGTAAAGGACGTACGTGATCCAAAGGAAGCTGGTGGCCATGAGCAGGATCCGAAGGGCCACGCCCACGGGGGAAACCAGGAATTTCAGCACCACCGGCATTTTCATGTGGGTGTAGAAGTAAAGGGTGGGATAGGCCGCCAGGAAGACCATGGCGTTGACCAGGAAGAACAGCGGGGTGGGGTCGTTGGCCGGGGCGTAAAGGAGGATGTGCAGGAATCCCACGATGCCCACGATCTCCCACAGGATGAACCGCGCGAAGGACGGCGACGGCACGGCCACGGCTGCTTCCTTAGCCACTTTCACCCTCCCCTTTGCGTTATCCAAACCCTCTCATTTTTCCAAACCGGCCTTCCCACCGGAAGCCGTCTTTTCCGTCACCTGGCCGCAACGGGCGCATTCATAGACCGTGACCCAGGCCTTTTTTTCCCCGTCCCGCCGGACGGCCTTAGCCGCCACCCGGGCGCCGCACCAGGCGCAATGGGCCTTTTGCCAGCGCGGCCGGGTGGTGCCCCAGACCAGGCCTGCCCCGGCGCCCAGGGCCAGCCAAGCCACGGGCATTAATATCTTCGGCGTGAACCCGTAGTGCAACCATAAAAGGCTGGCCCCCATCAAAAGGGCCAGGAACCAAAGCAGGAGGAATTTCGGCCAAGGTATGCGTTGAATAAAGGGCGGAATCAATGGCGCAGTTCCTGTCAAAAGGGATGGGCTTCGAGTAATGACTCAGTTCGAAATCCCGGAAACCGACGCCACCCCTCACCCTGGCCCTCTCCCCCAAGGGGCAGGGGGTTTTAGCTGTTTTTCCCCCTCTCCCGTGAGGGGAGAGGGCTGGGTGGGGGTGAAGTCGACTTCTCATCCAACGGAGACACAACCGGACTTCGGCAGCATTTTAGCAGGAAAGGCCGGGGAGGACAGCGGGGAGCGGCCCGGGGTTACCGGGTCTTGTGCTTTTGGAAGGACGACATCCCGCTCTTTTTTTCGCGGGATTTTTCCCCCGCCTCCAGGGAAGCCGCCTTTTCCAGCTTGTGGAACCCGTACTTGCGTTTGATGGCGTCCACGCTTTTAAAGAGCGATTCCTTTTTTCCCGAGCCCATTTCCGGGAACAGCCAAGGGCTTTCCGCCTCCCCCTTCTCGAACTTGGAAAGGGATACGCCCAAAAGGCGGATCTTGCGCTTGCGCAGGTGCGATTCCTTGAACAACCCATAGGCGGCCTTCATGACCGTTGCGTCGTCGTTGGTTTCGGGGAGGGTGCGGGCCCGGGTGACGGTTTGGAAGTCGTCATAACGCAGCTTCAAGGTGACGGTACGGGCCTTCTTGCCCAACCGCCGGAGGCGGTAGCAGCTTTTTTCCGAGAGCCAGGCCAGGGTCTGGTGGATTTGCTCCAGGTTGTCCGTATCCTTCCCGAAGGTGGTCTCGTGCCCCACGCTCTTGGAGAGGTGGTAGGGCTCCACGGCCGATTCATCCATGCCCCTGGCGGCTTCGTAAAGCCATTGGCCCGCCGAGGGTCCGAAAGCCTTTTGCAGCCGGGCCAGGGGGATGGGCAGGATGTCGCCGATTTTGCAGATCCGCATTTCCGCCAGCCGGGGTTGGGTCTTTTCCCCCGCCCCGTGCAGCCGCTCGATGGGAAGGCCCGCCAGGAACGCCTGTCCCCCTCCCGCCGGCACCACGACCACGCCGGCGTTTTCCCCCGCCTTCCTGCCCAGGGTGGCCGGATCGGGCTTCACGGTCTTCCCCGCGATCTTGGCCACATACTTGTTGGAGGCGACGGCTACCGTGCAGGAAAGGCGGGTCCTCTCAAAGACCGAATCCCGCACCTTCCGGGCCATGGCCCACAGGTCGTTCCCGTAAAGCGCCTCGCATCCGGTGAAGTCCAGGTAGAACTCGTCGATGGAGGCGTATTCCACCACCGGCGCAACCCGCCGCAGCAGAACGTAAACCTTCCGCGAGTACTTTCCGTACAGCTGGTGGTGCCCCGGAACGAAGAGGGCCTTGGGGCAAAGCCTTTCGGCCGTGAGAAGGGGCATGCCGGACTTGATGCCGTACTTTCGCGCCTCGTAGGAGGCGGAAGCCACCACGCCGCGTTCCCCCCGGTTCCCCCCCACGACGACGGGTTTCCCGTCCAAGGACGGGTCCACCAGCCTCTCGCAGGAGACGAAGAAGGAGTTCATGTCGACATGGGCAACGATGCGGTTCATCCCATTAATGTAAATATTTCCGAAGGAGCATACAAGCGTATTCTTTCGATCGAAGGGATTTATTGACTCGAATCCCTCTTCAAAAAAACTCCCCGCTTCCCCCATGCCGACTTTGGAAAAATGACAATGGGCATGGGGACATCCCCAACTTCATTTGGATATTTTCAAAGGATGAAATAGGGGTGAAAAAGGGGACTTTGGTTTTGAGGGTAAGGAGGGGCATTTCCCTAGGAGTACTTTGGGGCAGAAGGGGACCTCGTCTTGAGGCGATACCTAAAATCCCCCTCCATCGCCCTTTTCCAAAGGCATTTAACCACTTAACTCCCTCTCCCTTGAGGGGAGAGGGCGGGGTGAGGATGATTTTTCCTTTCAAAGAAACCCCGGACTTCAGGGTGACGGGCGGTCCGAACCAATCCGGGGACGGCCCCCTTGGGTTAACTGCGCTTGAAGGTCAGCCGGAGGGAATTTTTCCCGGGGGAACCCTGTCCCGCGGGGGCGGCGGCCCCTTGCGCCCTTTCCGCTTCCGCCTTTTGCCGTTGGGCGTCCAGGACGCGCAGGCGCTCATAGTCTTCCTTGCTGACCGCCGCGAATTGCAGGTCGCCGCGGAAAAGGGGCCGGTTCAATTCCACGAAGGTTTCCAGCCGCTTGATTTTGGCCAGCATGCGCAGGTGGGTCTGGTATTTGGAAACGTAGAACTGGATTTCCACGATCTCGTTCTTGGAAAAAACGCTGGTGCCCGTCAGGAACATGCCGTTGAGCGGCACATTCTTATCGAGCACGTAATAAAGGTCCATGTTCTTGGGGGTGGGCTCGTTGGCCGGCGCCCCCTTTCGACGGGGGGTCTTCTTGATCTTCACACGGTGGTATTTCACCTCGACCATCGAGGCGACACGCCCGTTCTGGTGTTTTTCCACCCAACCTATTTTCGGCTGCACCGAAGACCCTCCTTTCAGGGATGATCGCTGGGTCCTCAAAAGATACCACCGAACAGGGGGCGCTGCGGCGGCTTTCGAATCCCCCGGACCGGGCGTTTAACGGTTCAACCGCCGGGAATTTTTAAGGCAAAAATCAAAATGAAAGCGGTGGAAAATTTCCGCGGGTCAAAAACCTCCAACCCCGGCCCCGGCGGCCGGAGGACTAAGGGACGGCAACAAAACCCTCTTCACCCCAGGAACAAGGAGGCGCGAAGACACGGCCAAAACCCGGAAAATCGGGAAAAACAACCCTGAATTTAAAACCCTGTCTCCGTGCCGGTGGGATTGATTCAGGGGAGAGCTTCTAAAGCTCGAAATCAAAATACTTGGTCACTTGGAGGGACAAGCCCCCCCAGGGAAAATCCCGGTTGTTCAGCAGGGCATCGATCGTAGGTTGGCTGGAGAGGGCACCCTGGTGGTCCAATTCCCCCTGCCGGTTCAACCCCAAGCCCCATCCCCATCCCGTCCCCGTGACCCATTCCAGGCCCAGTCCATAATGGCAAGCCCAGGCGGACACCCAGGTGTCCCCGCTTCCGGCTTCGTAATAATCCAACCCGCAGTTGAGATAGGGCCGCAAGCCGCCGGTGGAGAGGTTGACCCGCAGGTCCACCTGGGAAGGCAGGAACCCCTTTTGGATTCCCAAGCTGGGTTCCAGGGTGCCGTCCCCCAGCAGGAAATCCAGCCGCAGGACGTTGGTATCGCCGTCCGTAGCAAGGCCCAACTGCCCTCCCAGGGCCCAATTGAAGTCGGAGGGTTTGTGGAGCTGGTGCACGCCGTCGAAAATTTCATAACAAGTCCCGCCCGGGGCATCCCTTGCGGTTAAAAGCCTTTGGGACGGCTCCAGGCCCCGGTTCCGGGAA
>JAICXI010000463.1 GCA_025980505.1 bacterium
CCATGCCCGATGTGAGCTACCTTTCCAAATATCCGCCGTTCAAGTCCTTTGACGGAACCGATTTGGAAGCCCTGGGCTCGGTGGGCGAGGAAAAGTCGGTGAAGAAGGACGAATTGGTCTTCGACGAGGATTCCAAGGGGGACAGCATGTATGTCCTCAAGTCGGGCGCGGTCAAGATCCTGAAAAAGGTGAAGAACCAGGAAAACACCATCGCCGTCCTGAATCCCGGGGAGTTTTTCGGCGAAATGGCGCTCTTGGACGGCCTTCCGCGCTCGGCCGCGGTTCGGGCCACGGCGGATTGCGAACTCTGCATGATTTCCCTGGAAGGTTACCAGAAACTGCGCCGGGAAAAGCCCCATACGGCGCTCAAGTTGATGGACATCATCATCAAGGTCCTCTCCAACCGTTTGCGGCAGGCCAACAAGAACCTGGAGGTCATCAGCTTCTGGATTGAGTAAAAACGGTTCCCGGTGGTTAGTTGCAAGCTGCTGCTTGGGAAGGCGAGGATCGGCTTTGTTGGAGTCCTCAAGCTTTTGCCGGGAGCCGGCAACAGACAACCGGCAACTGCCTAAAATAAAAAAGCCCCGGATGGGGATCCGAGGCTTCAAAGAGGGGGGGATCCCCTCAGTGCCCAGCCGTTAAGCGGAGCACGATCTGTCTGAATTCAGCGGATGGCCGTCCGCCTTGGATAAACCGTCCGACCCGTTTTTGCGGCCCGCCACCCGCCAACCACCGCCTTAATTATTCTGGCTTTGCTGTTTCTTGACTTGCTCTTCTTCCCATTGTTTCCGGCGGGCTTCCCGCGCCTCATCCGACTGCATGGCCGTCATGATATTGCCGATCCGGGCCTGGATATTCCGGAGGGCCTTATCCCTGCCTCCCCCGAAATCGGGAACCTGGATTTCGCCGAAATTGTTCACGTGGGTCTTGGCGAAGATCTTCCCCTGCTTTTCGTACAACTCGACCTCGAAATCCTTCTCGTGGATCGTGACTTTGACCTTTTCCGACGCTGGGGCCATGGATTGCACCTTTTTCCTTGAAATGATTGGACTCTTGGAGAGCCGGTATATTATCCATCCACCCCGGCTTTTTCAAGCAAAACCGCCCGCCCCCGGTTGAATTTGTTGTGTTTCTAGTGCAAATGGACTCATAATGTCCCCGTCGTTTACTGGGTATATGGCTTTCCCGCATCCAACTTATTCCCGTCGCCTTATTTCCGGGGGTTTATAAAGAATGCTCGCCAATATTCGAAGCGCCGCCCTCCTGGGCATTGACGCCTATCCCGTCGAGTGTGAAGTGGATATTTGCCCCGGCCTCCCCACCTTCCAAACCGTGGGCCTGCCCGACGCGGCCGTCAAGGAATCCAAGGACCGGGTGAAAAGCGCGGTCACCAACTCCCAATTCCCCTTCCCCATCCAGCGCATCACCGTGAACCTGGCCCCGGCGGACACCAAGAAGGAAGGCCCTTCCTTCGACCTGCCCATGGCCGTCGGCATCCTGGTGGCCTCGGGCCGCCTTTCCCAAAAGTCCGTGGAGGGTTACTGGATGGTGGGCGAACTTTCGCTGGACGGCAAGATCCGGCCGATCCGGGGGGTCCTTTCCATCGCCCTGGCGGCGCGGGAGGCGGCCGTGCGGGGCCTGCTGGTGCCTTCCGAAAACGCGAAGGAAGCGGCGGTGGTCCGCGAAATCCCCGTCTTCTCCGTGAAGAACCTGCGGGAGACTTTCGAGTTCTTGGGCGGCGCCAAATCCCTCCCGCGGGTCGAGGTTGACCTCGAGACCGAGTTCAGGCAACACTCTTCTTATAAGGTGGACTTTTCCGACGTCAAGGGGCAGGAAAACGCCAAGCGGGCGCTGGAAATCGGCGCCGCCGGCGGGCACAACATCCTGTTGGTGGGCCCGCCCGGGTCGGGCAAGACCATGCTCACTAAAAGGCTGCCCACCATCCTGCCGCCCCTCTCGATGGAAGAAGCCATCCAAACCAC
>JAICXI010000424.1 GCA_025980505.1 bacterium
ATGTCCATGAGGACGCCTGCATCGGCTGCCGGCGATGCGAGGAAGCCTGCCCGGTCCTGGTGGCCGACGAGTATGAGCACGGGTTGGGGGCGCGCAAGGCCATCCGCATCCCCTTCACCAACGCCATCCCCCAGTTGGCCGTGCTGGACATGGACCACTGCATCCTTTGCGGGGCCTGCGCCAAGGCCTGCCCCACGGACTGCATCGACTTCCTCCAGGAGGACGAGGAGACGGCGGTGGAGGCCGGGGCCGTGATCCTGGCCACGGGCCACCGGTTGACCCCCATGGGCGCCAAGCCGCAGTACGGCGGCGCCAACCTCCCCAACGTGATTTCCCCCATGCAGGCCGAGCGCCTGCTGGCGCCGCACGGCGCCTACGGCCGGGTTCTGCGGCCTTCGGACGGCAAAATCCCGGACAGCATCGCTTACGTTCAATGCGCGGGAAGCAGGGACCAAAGCCTGGGGGTGCCATATTGTTCCAGGGTCTGCTGCATGTACGCGGCCAAGCAAGCCATGTTGCTTTCAGGTTCGCTTCCGGTGGCGGACATCACGATTTATTACATGGACATCCGGGCCTTTGGAAAAGGGTACGAGCAGTTCGTGGCCAGCGCGAGGGCCATGGGCATCCGTTTCGTGAAGGCCAAGGTGGCCCGGATCACCGAGGACGGGGAGCGCAACCCGGTGGTGCGCATCGAACGGCAGGAGGAAGGGGGGCTGCCCGAGGAAGTGAAACACGACCTGGTGGTGCTTTCCTTGGGAATGTTGCCCGGCGCGGATCCGGTGCTGGAGGACTTCGCCGGGGTGAGTTGCGCCTCCGACGGATTCATCGAGAGCCCCCGGGCCAAACTGGCCCCGGCCCTTACCACCATCCCCGGCGTTTTCGCGGCCGGGACGGCCATCGGGCCCAAGGACATCGTGGATTCCATCGTGGACGCGGGCTCCGCGGCCGTGGAGGCCCTGCAGTACCTGCGGCAACAGGGGCATTGAGGAATGGAGAAGTAAACAGGCGACACGAGGAAGGACTGGGTTTTGAAGAAGACAGGGAACTAAAATTCCGGATTCTTTTGGAACCGGTAACAAAATGAACCCAAACCCTCGCCCCTTGCGGGAGAGGGTTTGGGGAGGGGTGCGGACAACCCTGAAATCGCCGCCCTCACCCCGGCCCTCTCCCCTCAAGGGAGGGGGAGGAAGATTGAAAAACGAATTTTGTTAACGGCTCTTGGTGCCTTCGTGGCTTCGTGTCGGACTTGGGTTTTGTTTTGAATCATTTTGTTTGTGAGGCTTTATGGAACATTCCGAGAACCACAACTTAGGGGAAACCACCGAGGACGTGAGGGTGGGCGTGTACGTCTGCCATTGCGGGGGCAACATCAGCGACGTGGTGGACGTCAAGGCCCTGGCGGCGCTCACGGCCGGGTATCCCCACGTGGCCGTGGCGAAGGAATACCCCTTCCTGTGCTCGGACCCGGGCCAGGCGCTCATCATCGACGACATCCAGGCCCGCCGCGTCAACCGCGTGGTGGTGGCCTCTTGCTCGCCCACCCTGCACGAAACCACCTTCCGCCGCGCCCTGCAGCGCGGCGGGCTGAATCCCTACCTCTACGAGCAGGTCAACATCCGCGAACAAGTGAGTTGGGTGCACAAGGACGACCCGGTGGCGGCCACCCGGAAATCCCTGGCGCTCATCCGCGCGGGCGTGGAAAAGGTGGTCCGGCAAAATCCCCTGGAGGCCCTGCGGGTGCGCGCCGAGCGCCGCGTGGCCGTCATCGGGGGCGGTCCGGCGGGAATGACCGCGGCACTGGCCTTGGCCCGTTTGGGTCTGCCCGTGGATCTTTTCGAAAAAGGGCCTTCCCTGGGGGGGCGGCTCTTGGAAATGGGCCGCCTGTTCCCCACGGAGGAGGAAGCCGCCGACCTGGCCCGAGAACTGGCCGCCGGGGTTTCGACCACCCCCTCGATCCGGGTGCGCCTGGACTGCCAGATCAAGCGCGTCGACGGATACGTGGGCAACTTCGACGTCCACGCGGTGGAAGGAGGGCAATCCGTGAAGGTGAAGGCCGGGGCCTTGATCCTGGCCACCGGGTTCGGCCACTACCGGCCCGCCGAGGGGGAATTCGGTTTCGGGACTACGCCGAGGGTCGTGACCCTTCCCGAATTCCAGGGCGCCCTGGCCGGGCTCCCCCGGGACAAGGTCCTGCGCTGGGAGGGGAGGGAAGTGAGGCACCTGGCTTTTCTCCATTGCGTGGGAAGCCGCCAGGTGGAGGGAGTGAACCCGCCCCAAGCCGACGGCAAGGTGAAGGACCCCAAGGCCGACCGCAGCGAGTACACGTACAAGGG